>CALARM010001101.1 GCA_937888925.1 uncultured Synergistia bacterium
ATATAGAATCCAGCATTTCACTGACAGACCATATCTGATTTCTTCCCTTATTTTTAGCAAAATAAAGTGCTCTGTCAGTCATATTTATTAACATATCTTTTACCTGTCCGTCGTCCGGATAAGAGCCGACACCTCCGCTTATCGTGACATGAAGTGTTTCACTCTGTCCGGGAAATTCATGATCTTCTATTATTCTTCTTAATCTGTCGGCAAATTTCTTTCCATTCTGCCAGTTCTGTTCGGGAAGTATTATGGCAAATTCCTCTCCCCCGTATCTGGCAGGGATATCCACACCGGCCCTTATACTCTCTTTGACTAACTTTGCCAGTTCCGTAAGAACAATATCACCCTGTTGATGGCCATAAATATCGTTAATTCTTTTAAAATAATCTATATCAAACATTACGAGTGAAAATTCATGTCCGTAACGCTTCGAACCCAGGATCTCCTCATCAAGCCTCTTCTGAAAATAACGGCGCATATATAATCCTGTAAGGCTATCAATCGTAGCAAGTTCCTGGAGACGGGCTTTATCCAGGATTATGGACATCTGTGATACAAGGGCTGTAACAAATTCGACATCCCTTTCATTATAATCTGCCATATCATTCTTATTGGATACATTGACTATACCTGTGACTCTGTTATTAATCATCATAGGAACACACATAAGATTTCTTATATTATAATCTTTTACTTCTCTTAAAAGAAAGCGGGGATTTTTATAACCATCATTGGCTATAAAAGCCTTACCTGTCTGAGCCACATGTCCACCTATACCCTGTCCAATATTAAATATCTTTTTATTCGATCTGTCTGTTATATATTTATCTCTGAAAACTCTTAAAACAAGGGAATTAGTTTCTTCATCAACAAGCATAATGGAACCTTTCTCAGAATTAACTCCTTTAAGAATTGCATCTAAAATTATCACCAGAATTTCACACAGGTCTTCTTTATGGCTCACAGCCTGACTTACTTCATAGAGCAGAGCAAGTTCTGCATGAGGCGCTTCTGATTCTTTAAGAGTTTTTTCCTTTCTTCTTCCAAGAGCTTTTATTCTGGCAAGTAATTCCTTGGAGCTGAAAGGCTTTACCATATAATCGTCTGCTCCCGTTTCAATGCCGACAACCCTGTCTATTTCTTCACCCTTTGCAGTAAGCATTATTACAGGAAGATAACTGAAATCACTGTTAATTTTTTTTAAAACCTCAAGACCTGTCATACCCGGCATCATTACATCAAGGACTGCCACATCAAATTTTTCCTGTGCAATCCTGGCAAGGCCTTCTTTCCCTGAAGTACAGGTGGTAACTTCAATCCCGTTGAAAGACAGAAATTCTTCTACAAGTTCCAGTAATTCTTCATCGTCGTCGATTAAGATGATTTTCACTGACACACCCCCATATCAGTGAGCAGTTATTCTAACTATAATTACTTCCTCTTTCCTGTTCACTGCTCACTGCTCACTGGTCACTGTTTCAGGTTTCTTACATAACACACTGAAAGTAATAATTGCTCCTTTTTCTCCCGGATTTTCCAGCCGGATTTTACCGCCATGAATGGTGACCATCTTCTTCACTATGGCAAGTCCCAGACCTGTTCCTCCCAGCTTTCTGCTCCGTGAACTATCAGCCCTGAAGAAAGGATCGAATATTCTGTCTTTATATTCTTCCGCTATTCCCGGCCCTTCGTCTTTTATAGAAAAAGTCAGATGATCATGTTCTCCTTTTACCGTAATCTCAATATGTCCGTCCGGAACTGTATAGTCTATGGCATTTGACAGAAGATTCTGAATAACCCTTTCTATTTTTAATTTATCCAGATAAAGTTCTTTCAGAGCACCTTCTTCCCTGATATTTACTTTTAAATGTTTTTCTTCTATAAAACTATGAAATCCATCTACTATATCTTTAACAAGAGAAGAAACATCAGTTTTTTCAATATTCAACACTATAGCCTTCTCCATTCTGGACAGGTCAAGCATTTCCTTTGCAAGGGCCGCCATTTCTCTGATATTTTTCGAGAGTTTCTTTACAGTCTTCGGAGGAGGCATATCACCTGCATCCAGCTGGCTCTCTATTATATCTACGGCAACCTGCATCCTGCTTAAAGGAGAACCTATATCATGAGCCATATCAGATATCAAATTCTTCTGTTTTTCTATCATATCTACAAGTTCATTTGCCATAGAAAAAAAAGCTATATTCAGTTTGGCTATTTCATCATTACCTTTTACTTTAATCTTATTATCCAGATCGGAGAAATCTCCTTTTGAGAATTTTATGGCTTTCTGGGTAAGTTCTGTCAGTGGTTTTGTAATGTACATAGCCAGAGGATACATCATTATTAAAATTATCAGAAAAGAAATAATCACTCTTATTGAAAAAGAAGACTCAATAAAATCAAATAAAAAACCTGTATAGGCATAGGGATAAAACGTCTCCGGCATGGAAATAATTATATAAGTTTTATTTTCAGCGAAAGAATCGAATATATATATAGGACTTGTACGAAGTTCTTCATAGGCGAAAGAAGTAAGTGGATTTTTAGATTTTGTTCCATAAAGAGGATTACCCTTTACATTATAAATTATTACATCACAATTATAGAGTTCTGAAAATACTTTCATTTCATCAGGGAACGTTTCTTTTTTAAGAGCTTTATTTTGAAGATAAGAATATATTGTCCCCACCTTTTCACCTGTTACCAGATGAGCAGGTTTTCTTCCTGAAGACAATATCATAGGTGCCATAAGAGCAATAAAAACTATTATAACAAGGAAATATAAATATATTTTTGTATAAAGTCTTGATATTTTTAAAGGTATCATAATTTCCTTACAGAATGTTACCCTGTGTATATATATCCAACACCCCATACAGTTTTTATCAACTCAGGTTCATGGGGATCTTTCTCTATTTTCTGCCTGATACGGCTTATGGTAACATCAATGGAACGGTCATATGCTATAAATTCTTTTCCCCTGGCAAGGTCCATAAGTTTGTCTCTTGATAGAACTATCCCTCTGTTCATGATAAAAATATTTAATATGTCGAATTCTATAGCAGATAATTCTATTATTTTACCACGTACTATAGCAATCCTCTTTTTTTCATCAAGTTCTACTTCCCTCACCGGAGCGGTTTCTATCACCTGTTCCGGTTCTTTTACAACAGTTAATTTTTCCTTTCTCCTTCCTATGGCTTTTATTCTCGCCAGTAACTCCCTTGAGCTGAAAGGTTTTACCATATAATCATCTGCACCGAGTTCTATACCTACGACTCTGTCTATTTCTTCACCTTTTGCAGTAAGCATTATTACAGGAAGATAACTGAAATCACTGCTTATTATCTTCAAAACATCAAGACCGGTCATACCCGGCATCATCACATCAAGGACCGCCACATCAAAGGTTTCCTGTTCAAGCACAGCAAGGCCTTCTTTACCTGACGGACAGGTTGTAACTTCCATTCCGTTAAATGAAAGGAATTCATCCAGAAGTTCGAGTAATTCTACATCATCGTCAATTAATATGATTTTCAAAGATTTTACCTCCCTGGCTTATCTTTATCAGTTTTATAAAGCTGAAAGATATGCAAGTTAAAGTTGCTGTTTATTACAGGGGTCGAACCTGACAGACTTAAAGTCTGCTACCAGAAGTATGTAAGCAACTTATGTTATAGCATATCTTTCAATAAAATTATATCATTTAACTGTTAAAAGTCAAATTTTCTTTTCTTCTTTTTCCGTTTTTGTTGTTACTGTATCATAGTCTTTTCTTTTTTCCAGTAATTTCTGTTCTGTCTCTA
The DNA here is from genome assembly GCA_937888925.1 of uncultured Synergistia bacterium. Next base: position 3,813 of record CALARM010001101.1, read on the forward strand.
TGGAATTCTTCAAAGTTTCAATACTGATTTTAGCTATTTCATTACTTTTTTTCTCAAATTCGGAAAAATATTTTCCTGCCTGATAACCTATTTTGAGACCTGTTTCAAAACTTGTCTGAATAGCACTGTGAAGGGCTTCTCCTTCTTTTACAGGGAAAAGGGCCTGAAAGCCGAGTATAACCTTATCAAAAATACCTGTGTCTTTTGCAGGGCCCCTTACGAGATCGTCGAGTTTTACTTCTATCATAATATAACTCCCCTCTTCATTATAGTTTTATACATAATTTCACTTTTATTTATCGAATTATATCATTCATGGAAAAAATATTCAAGAAAAAGGATTTATATGAGAATTGTGAAGGGTGAAGAGTGAAGGGTGAAGAGTAATTAGAATGAAAAGTGAAAAAGCGGGATTTTACTTACTTTTCACTTTTCACTTTTCACTTTTCACTATAACTGGCATAGTTTTTGCAAAAAACATTATTGAAATGGTTTAACCGGTATGTTAAAATTAAACATATTTTCGAAAGGGGTGTTAGTATGATAAATTATAGAAAATATTTTTTTATAATTTCTATGTTAATCGTTTCGCTTATTATTTCAACTTTTCCTGCTGAAAGTAAAAAGGTCAAAAAACTGGAGGTCTATGGCAAGGTAGTTGAAGTTGATATTCCCAACAGTTATCTGAATATTGAAAATCAGGGGGAACAAATACCTGTTACATTCAGCACGTCCACACAGATAAAATATAACAATAAAACAATAACGCCTGACGGGATAAAAGAAGGAGACCTGATAAAAGCCAGCGGCCCTTATATAGACGGAGGTGTGATAGCGGAAAAAATAGAGATCATATCACGGCAACAGCAGGGTAATGAGACAGGTGGACTTATAAAATCTATTTCTCATAATGGTACAGGTATAATGAAACCCGGTGATATATTAAAGGTTACAATGATAGCCTCCCGGGGAGGGGCAGCCTTTTTTAACATAAACAATCTTGTAAACGGCATACCGATGAAAGAAGTATCAGAAGGAAACTATTACGGTGAATATACTATACGTTCCGGAGACAAAATAGAAAACGCTGTAATCAAAGGATATCTGGTTATGCCTGACGGGAAACAGGTAACTGTACAGGCAGGTAATCCTGTAAATATAAATGTAGACCTTTCAGAAATAGTTATTTCACAGATGTTGCCAAAAGAGAATTCAACTATTGATAATAACAGACCGAACATACTTCTCGTTATACAGGCTGACAGTAAAAATAAAGGCATAGTTCCTTCCACTGCAAAACTTATGGTAAACGGTGTAAACGTAACATCAAAATCACAGATAACAGAAAATGTTATTACATATCGCCCGGCAGATAATTTGCCGAATGGTACAAACAAAGTGGTTTTCAGCGCTACAGACCATCAGAACCGTCAGTTTATAAAATCCTGGTCTTTTAATATTCAGATCACTTCTCAGAATAAAGATTTAATTTATTCTGTAACACATAACGGACAGAATCAATTACACCCCGGTAATAAATTGATTGTAAACATGTCAGGTCTATCAGGGGGAAAAGCAACCTTTGACATAGGTTCTTACAGAACCGGTATTTCAATGAAGGAAAAAGGTAATGGTATCTATACGGGAGAATATATTGTTTCGAAAAAAGATTCGGTACAAAATGTATATATATTATGTCATCTGGAGACATCTTCAGGTCAGAAAGAAAGTCTTACATCGGAAGAGCCGGTAACAAGTCTTGGCCCCTATTATAATGCCGGTGTTGCACCGCCTGAGATAACAGAACCTTCCGAGGGAGATACAGTATCTATGCCAGTTACGGTAAAAGGCAATGCTACTCCGGGATATAAAGTACAGATTAATGTCACCTGGCAGATCTCGGTAATCGGTGTCCTTAACCCGGCAGGGACAATGGCAACTAAAACAGTGACAGCAGACAACAACGGAAATTTTGAAACACAGTTTACCTATGTTGTAAATTTCCCTTCAGATACAAAATATACTATAAAAGCTATAACTATTGCCCCGGACGGCCAGAAGTCGGCAGAGACAATAGTTAATGTTACACAGGACTGAAGCAGTGAACAGCAAACAGTGAGTAGTGAACAGAAAGCTATTACTGCCCGGTCACTTGTCACTGTTCACTGCTCACTGAAAAGGCGGTATTTATGGACAAAAAAGTTTTTAAAAGAAGAATCGAACAATTTAAAGTATTAATGGCACAAAATTCCCTAGATTACTGTATAGCAACTCCGGGGACAAATTTTTACTATATGGCCGGCATAGATACGTTTCGTATGGAGAGATTTATCGGAGTCATTCTGGCGGCAGAAGGGGATCCATTTATCATATGTCCTTCTTTTGAAGAAGAAAGGCTCAGAAAAGAAACTTTTATTAATGATTTCTATCCCTGGAAAGAAGAAGATAATCCATATGAAATACTTGGAAAAATTATTAAAGACAGAGGGAGAAAATATAGAACTGCAGGTCTGGAACCTACGACTCATTTTGAAACTTATGTAAAACTGAAAGAACATATGACAGGAATGGAATTCAGAGACGGAGCTTTTCTTTTTTCTGCTATGAGACGGAAAAAAACAGAAGAAGAAATCGAGGCTTTAAAAAAAGCAGTAGATATAACAGAAGAAAATATAGATTATAGCCTGAAGCATTTAAAAGCAGGTATGAAAGAACATGATCTTAAAACATATATTACAGGAGACGAGAAACTGGTTCAGTTCGGAGAAACATCTTCTTACCCTCACTCGGAAGGAGGAGAAAATATTCTGCAAAAGAATGACGTCGTTCTTATAGATAAGGGTGATATATGGGATAAATATCATTCCGATATTACAAGAACAGCTTATTTCGGCATGGTAAGTGAAGAATTTCTAAAAATATGGCATATAGTAAGACAGGCAAGAGATGGGGCGATAGAAAAAGCAGGCCCCGGTATCCCCTGTGAACTTGTAGATAAAGCTGCAAGGGATGTAATTGAGAAAGAAGGTTACGGGCCATATTTCACCCACAGAACAGGGCATGGTCTTGGCCTTGATATTCATGAAACTCCTTATCTCGTAAAAGGGAACAGAGATGTTCTCGAAGCGGGCAATGTAGTTACCATAGAGCCAGGTATTTATCTTCCGGGAAAATTCGGCGTAAGGATTGAAGAAGACGTAGTTATTACAGAAACAGGCACGAAAATTCTTTCAAGAAAGCCGGAAGTCCCTGTTATTATAGAGGATTTATCCCTGTAATTATAGAATATCTTTCCTGAAAACTCACTGGAAAGGAGATTTTTTATGAAAAATCTTATATTTATTCTGCTCATATCCATATTAATTAATGTTCCTGCCTTTGCTAAAAATTTTACGGAACATGATTTCATCGGTAATTTTATCATTACAGATCCCTTATGTTCCTATGATCATTATCATGGAGAAATTATCCTGTCAGATAATGGCAAAGGAAAATCAAAAGAATTCGTAGATAATAAAGAGTTCGAACCTTTCTACCAGGACATGAAAGATAAAGACGGTTATATACCTCTGAAATGGTCTTTTGACAAACATAGAAACGAATTGATTATTGACTGGACAATGAATGGTACATATGACAGACTGGCTTATTTTAAAAGCACTGTAAAAGGAGATATAAATAATTTCACCATAAATGGTTTTTCCTCTGACAATACATCCTGTCAGCTTGCTTTTACAAGAATAAAAGGAGATTTTACAAAAGCTGTACCTGTAATCAAACTCAAACCACAGGATTTTGTCGGGCTTTTTGAACTAAAAAAACCTGAAGGTGATAATTACTGCGGTGACGTTGTTCTTATGAATGACGGAACAGGAAAAGTACGGGAATATCTGAACAATAAGCCTTTCGCTCCCGATCATCCTGAGGCTCTCGATAAAGATGGATATTCTCCTGTAAAATGGTCATATAACGAAAAAACTATGGAATTCACTTTTGACTGGAGCTGTGGAGGCACTTACAAAGGACTATCATGTTTTAACGGTAAAGTTACCGGTAATGGAAAGAACTTTACTTTGAGCGGTGTCTGGGTCAATGGGAAAAAAGGTGAATTGAATTTTATAAAACAGGATAAATAATGAGCTGTGAGCAGTGAGTGGACAGTATTCACTCACTTGCTCGCTTACTCTGAATTTCCGCATTAATGAGTGAGCAGTGAGTAACAATGCTATATTCCACTCACTACTCACCACTCACTATTCACTTAAATTATAATAAGTTATGAAATACACTGGATTAACAATGAATATTCTTTACATCATACTATTACTTGCTGCATGTATTTTTACAACAGGCTGCCCTTCTAAACATGATAAGGTCCAGGCCAAAAAAAAGGTCTTTATAACTATTAAAGGTTCTGACACACTAGAACTCACCCTGAAAAGTCTGGCAAAAGAATTCATAAAAAGAAATCCTTCTGTTGAAATTTCCATAGAAGGGGGAGGCACCACTACAGGCATAGAGGGTTTATTGAATAAAACAACCGATATAGCTGCTGCATCACGATCGATTAATGACAAAGAATTAAAATGTGCAGACGACAACAGTATAGAAATAAAAGAACATCCCCTGGCACGGGATGCTGCAATTATAATTATTAACAGAAAAAACAGTATTAAAGCCCTGTCTTTAAATGATATTGAGAAAATATTTACAGGAGCCTTTACTACCTGGGAAGAAACAGGAGGAAGTAAGGTACCGTTAAATATTTATAATAATCCGCCTGATTCGGGAACTTATAATTTTTTTAAAGAAGATGTTTTAAAAAGACATAATTTTACAGACATAGCTAAAACTATGAAAAAGCCATCTGATATTATTCGTGCCATCGTAACGGATCCGGGAGGTATAAGCTATACATGTTACCAGTATTATGTTATTGCAGCCGATATGGTCAGAGCAATTGCTATTAAAAGTAAAAACAATTCCCGGCCTGTTATACCTTCCAGAGAAAATATTATGAAAGGTCTTTACCCTTTATCCAGAATCCTCTATTTATATACGACAGATGACACATCACAGGAGGTTATTGATTTTATCGGTTTTTGTACAGGACCAGAAGGACAGGTTATAATAAAGAAAAATGAAGCCATACCTTATCAGTGAACAGTGAACAGTGAACAGTGAACAGTGACCGGAATACTATGTCACAGATTATAATCGGAGTATAACATTGAATTTCATAAGAAAATATACAAAGAAACTTTTCGCAAATAAATATGTCGATCTATGTGTCATATTTGTAGTTTTCTGTTCGATAATTTTACTGGTTTTCGAAACTATGGCAGGATTTGAGATTAACCAGAAAACTATAGAAGTTTTATCTACCAGAATCGATTCCGACAAACTGGATGCAGTGGAAACTCTGGAAAACAGAAGATTTTCATCAGACGAATTAACGGCTATTTTAGAACAATCATGGCTGAAGATTGATGAAGAAAAAAATTTTTATGAGATTAATGAAGATGTAGAAATATTAATAAATCAGTTGAAAAATGACGACGGGAAAACAGTATTGTTATTAAAATACAGCAAATTTACTGAAGAAGAATTGAGGGATAAACTGGAAGAACTTGGTTTTATACCAATAGAAATAGAAGAAATCCTTCTTCATTGTACGGTAAACAATGAAAATCTGAAGGATAAACTTCCTCCCAATAAATTGAAGTTTATAAAATCAATGAAATTCAAAGAATTTAAAGAAAACATTTTAAGAAAAAAACTGGAAGAAGCAGCATTTAACAGGCTGGAAATTAATATAGTACTTTCTCACACGTCAAAATTGAGATTCAATCAAAATGAAATAGAATTAATCCTGAAAGAAAGCCAGCTTATGTTTCCTCTGTCTGAAGAGATAAAGGTTTTCATAATAAGTCTTGACGATATAATAATAAGTTTCTTTATAGTTGAACTTACATTGAGATATCTTTCATGTGATAATTATAAAATCTTTTTTGCCAGATACTGGCTTGATATTATTGCCGTAGTGCCGCTCTTCAGGGTATTCAGATTGAGCAGGGTCTTTATTCTCTTACGACTCTTCCGTGTAATGTCTTTTGCAGTTCTGCTGGGGAGGCATCTATCATTTTTTTCTTCTGTTTTTAACAAAAGATGGATAGATTTCTTCTTAATCTTAATATTCCTGATTTTTGTCGTAACCTTCGGGACTCTGGGATTAATTTCTTCAGAACCAAGGCTCCATTCTACTCCGGCAAATTGTTTCTGGACTGTAGTCTATACATTTTTCTTCGGTCAGTATTCTGTCGATTTTCCTGATACTCTTATGGGTAAAATAACAGTACTCATTGTAGTCATTGCAGGTATGAGTATTTTTGCCATATTAATAGGCACAGTTTCTGCTATAATGATGGAAAAATTCAAGGAGGGAATAATCATGAGAAAAACCAGTTTTGATATACTGGAAAACCATATAATAATATGTGGATGGGAACAGAAAACACCTCAGATAATAAAAGAATTACAGGCGTCTGCCGGATATAAAAACTCTGATATAGTTCTAATCTCTGACAGAGAAGATTTTATGAATATGGACTTAAAGAGACTTAATATAAAGACAGATCGTGTATACATTATGCAGGGAGATTTCACTGATCCGAATATATTACGGAAAGCCAATATTAACACCGCCAAAATTGCCATTATACTTCCTGACAGGTCCGGTGAAAGAAATAACAGGGATATAGACGCGAGAACAGTTCTTACGGCTCTTACAATAGAAAAACTCAATCATACTGTCTACAGTTGTGCAGAACTCCTGGATTCGGAATATGAAAGCCATATGAGAATGGGAAATGTAAATGAAGTAATACTCGGCGGTTATTACAGCGGTCTCATAGCTGCTCATGCTGCAATGAATGAAAATATTGTACCCTTTATTAAAAATATAGTTCCTTCTCAGGCAGAAAATAAATTTCAAAATATTCAACTTCCACAGAATTTAATAGGAAAAGAATTCGGTGACGTAATAGCAGAACTCAGAAAAAAACAGAAAACCCTTCCTGTAGGAGTAAAAACATCGGAAGGCGAGTTAATTATAAATCCATCAGAATATATTATGAAAGAAGGGGATTACCTGATAGGACTGGTGAGTAAGTGAGTATAAATTCATGTCACTTACTACCGCTACAAATAAGTTCATAACCATTTTATCAGCTTCTGCCTGACAGGCTCTTACGAAGAAAAATAATTTGC
>CALARM010001102.1 GCA_937888925.1 uncultured Synergistia bacterium
AGAAACACTGAAAATAGAAGCATGGAAAAATGAAACAGATGATAAATGGAAGATTGCAAATGTATATGTTAAAGAAGGAGAAACTCCATTCCGTCAGGTAGCACAGCTCATAGCGCCTACACCTGTCCCTGTAGCAGAAGCCAGTACCCCTGCAGAAGGGACGCCGGTGATAAAGCCTTCTCCTTCTTCTTCTGCAATATCTGAGACGCCAACACCGGAGAAACCTTCAGTAACTCCTTCGGCACAGGCGGAAAATACTGATGAAACAGTAAAGGGAAAGGTAAAATCATGGGTTTCTGCGTGGAAAGAAGGAAATGTAGATAACTTTAAAAGTTTTTATTCTGATAAATTCAGTAATTCTAAAACCAGAAGTCTGACCGACTGGATGGATATGAAAGTATCTGATAAAGTATTTGATGGAAAACCTCAGGTAGATATAGTAGGTGATATAACTGTCACTGCCGTAAGCGATACTGAAATGGAAGTCAGGTTTGAGCAGTATTTTAACGGCACATTTGTCAGTAACGGGTATAAAATATTAAAATTTACCAGAGAAAACGGAGAATGGTTAATCACAGGAGAAGAATTTGAACCAAAATAATATTTCTGAAGTAATAACCTGTTCTGATTGTATAATTAAAGGGTATAGGAATTTTCATTTTTAATGGCGTAAAATAAGGCTTTAGATGAAAATTAAGTAGAGGCAGTTTGTCTAAATAATTAAAGAAAAGGCCGGTGAATATATATGAATGAATTTCCTGAGATTGATGGCGAATTATGTATAGGTTGCAAAGCCTGTGTTGCTATCTGTCCCAATGATGTAATAGCCATAGGAGAAGATGAAAAAGCAGTGGTTGTCAGACCCGATGCCTGTCAGAAAAAAGAAGAATGCGCAAAAATTTGCCCTACTGAAGCAATTTTTTTGCCATGGAAAGAGTAATTTTGACCAGGATTCCCGGGATTTTTGGGATTAACAGGAAAGAGAAGAACCTGTAAAATTCCATATGCCTGAAAACTATCCTCGTAATCTTAATAATCATATAAATACCGGTTAAAAATAAAGCTTTAGATGAAAAGCAGAGGCAATTTATCTAAATAATTTATCATTTCTTCACCCTCCACTCTTCACGATTCTCATATAAATTGTAATATAAATAATTGATTGGTAATGCTTGATGTGTAATGAGTTATATTTTTATGCATCACCCATTACCAGCTACGAGGTTTATTGTAAAAATTATCACGGAGGAAGCATATATTACCGTATTTATCTTTTATATTCTGTAAAATCATCATATAGAAACCTGTTACGGCAGGAAAAAATTAACCTTTTCTTGAATTATATCTATTGTTTTTTGTTTCAGAGAAAGGCTGTGAAACTATAATGTTTTCTTATATGTTAATAGGCAGTATAGGTATAGCTATGGCTATATTGCTTCATAAAGCTAAAAAAGGAAAAATATCCATAGAAGATAAAAAGATTAAAAAATTGAAAGCAAAGCTTAAAGAGGCAGAAAAACTGGAGAGAATACAGAAATTTAATGAAGTCCTTGGTATTCAGGAGGAAATGGAACATGAAATAGCACAGATAAAAGATCAATTTGCCGAAAGTGAAAGAATATCCATTGATTACAGTTTGAAACAGTGTCATATACAGATAGCTCTTAAATACAGAGAGCAAAACCTGCTGGAAAAATCAGAGAAACATTTCCTGAAAGCTCTTCAATATTACCCGGAAGATACGTCAGGTCTTTATCATCTCGCCCAGGTACAGTTATTGCTCGGCAAAAAGAAAAGCTTTGTCAGTACCATGCTTAAGCTTATAACTATTGATCCCGGCAATATGACTTATTACAGAAAACTGGGCGATTTTTATAGAGATGAAGATATGCCGGAGAGAAGTGTGAAAATATATGAGAAAGCCATGGAAAATTCCGACCATGACTCTATGGTGGAAACTGAAATGCTTGAGAGAATCTGTATTTTGAAGATTTCAGATCCTTCCGATAAAACAGTTTATATATTAAAATTATTAAAACTCTATGAAAAAAATAAGCTCTTCAAGAAAGCTGTTTCTCTCCTCGAACACAGTCTGTCAGCAGTTGCTGATAATATAGCCCTTAAAAGCAGGTATGGTTTCTTTAAATATGAACTGGGAGAGATAGATGTTTCACAGAAAATAATGGAAGAAATTGACATAAAATGTAATAATATTTATGCAAAGTTCTGTCTCGGAAAAATTATGTATCAAAAAGGTGACATCGATAAAGCACTTGGTAAATTCAAAGAAATTTTATGTATGATAAATTCCTGGGAAGATGAAAGAGATAGAAATAAAAAAGTCTCTCTTCTCAGAACATTGGGTATTGACGGTAAGGATGAAATTACCCTGAACAGTGAGATGAATGAAATACGTCATCAGTCCCTTATGGCTGCCGGAAATATTTATCTTCAGAGAGGTTTTATAGAGGAAACAAAAGAGGCCTTTGGCAAAATAATAAATCTCGGTGGGAAAGGCATAAATAAAGATTTTATACAATCAGTAGAAAATCTCGTAGAAAAACTCAAAAAAGCATGTGATCCTGATTTTTCTGTCTGGCAGAGAAACCTTGTAAAACTCGGAGGAGCATCTATAAAGAAGATAATAAAAAGTACTTATAATGAATTCTGGGCCCGTTTTGAGCTTGATGAATCCAAGGAAAATATAATAGGAGAGGGAGGAATGGCTGTAGTATATAAAGGAAAGGAGAAAGCTACAGGAAGGCAGGTTGCAATAAAAAAGATGCATGACAGCCTCTGCCGGAGTCAGCAGATAGTGAGCTTTTTCCACAAGGAAGTGAGTGCCCTTGAAGCCATTGCAAGACCTTACCCTCATCCGAATATAGTTGAAATACTGGGCAGCGGTTTTGAAGAAGATAAATTTGTCTTCGCCATGGAATATATTGACGGAGAAAGCCTCAGAGATAAAATACAGAAAGGGACAGTACATAATATAGGTGATATATTTTCTGTAATTACACAGGTCTGCCAGGCTCTGGAGCGGGTACATAATAATGAAAAACAGATAGTTCACAGGGATTTAAAGCCTGAAAATATATTGATTACCGATGACTGGGCCGTTAAATTGACAGATTTCGGTATATGCAGGGTATCTTCCATGTCTTCGAGTTCCAGAAGAAATTATCAGAGAACAAAAAGTTTTGTCGGTACCAGCTATTACTCTGCACCGGAACAATATCCGAGCCCTTATGACGGGAAACTGCCTCCCATTGATCACAGGGCTGATATATACTCACTCGGGTGTATCATATATGAATTATTGACATTACAGCCTCCTTTTATTCATGACGATCCCGGCATAGTGGGACTTATGCATCAGAGAAGGGCTACCGGTAAAGCCGACATACAGGAATTGCTTGTACCTTCTCAGAAAAACCCTTATAGAATAGAGGAATTAGGAATGGATGAAAGGATTTCTGCAAGGTTTGATGAAATAGTAATGAAATGTCTTGAACCTGAACCTATGGACAGATATTCAAATGTTCTGGAACTGGCTTCTGATTTAAAAGAGCTTTCCATATCTCTTTCACAGCATGAAGAGGCAGATATTTTTGCCGCACCATGGTAAAGAGAAGGGCAGGAATTTTGAATATGTAAAGTTGCCATGTAATAAGTTTTTTAATAGAAGTGTACGCAAAATTTATGACTCAGTCGAAATATTTGTAAAGGAGTTATATGAATGGATAAACTCATAAATGATATACTGACATTATTCAAAGGAAGAACTGATAGAATTGGCGGTGTTGCCCGGGGAAGGGCCATGCATTTTAAAATTTTAAATCCCAATCAGGAAATGCCCCGGTATTTACTTCGTCATCTGAAAGGTCATCAGAGAATAGGATTTTATAATTTTCTTTCAGATGGCACCTGTCACTGGGCTCTTATGGAATTTGAGAAAAAAGAGAATGAAAGACAGAATCTGGAAGATACTTTTTTAGTTAAACGCACTCTGGCAGAGTGCGGTATAAGGTCATATATAGAAAGATCGTGCTCTGATACAGGTTTCCGTCTGTGGGTATTCTTTGACAGTCCTGCATCTGCTTCTCTTATCAGAGAAGCTTTCCATGTATTGCTTCATAAATTGAATCTTGAAGAATATGTAAACATATATCCTACAGAAGAAAAAAGCAGGGCAGACGAAGGTGCATGCGGGGAATTTGCATGGCTTCCTTTTTTCGGAGATTCCGATATTATGGGGAAAGGATTAAAGCATGGCCATACACTCTTCCTGGATGACAGTAAAAAAGTTATCCCTATTGATATGGCACTGGAATTAATAAAAACAAATGATCCTATGGTATTGCCTGATATTATAAGCTATTTTTCAGATAAACCTACAGGGGAAATTAAAAAAGAGCCGGAAAAATTAGAAATTCCTTTAGAGAAAAAAGAGGAAATAATCCCTGTTGAAGAACCTGTCCATCATGTAGCAGATGTAGAGAGCCAGGAAATGAATGACAGTGTTCTGGATAATATGCTCATATGGCTCACATCAGATACCTTTTCTCCTGTACCTACAGGCTTTAAATCACTTGATTTATTGTTAGACGGAGGATTGCAGAACAGTAAGTTAACTGAGATAAAAGGCGGAAACTCTGTAGAAAGAACAATCCTGTCTCTGCAGATTGCAGATCAGATTGCTTCTTATAATTCAACAAGACAGCTTCCTGTGGTAATTTTTTATATAAGCAGACGTTTTGACAGGGAAGAGCTCATATTAAAATCTCTTTCCAGAACAGGCGAATTGAATGAAGCTTTACTGGAATCAAAAAAATGGAAGAATGAACCTAAAGCAGATGATTTTATGGAACAGCTTCACGGAGCGGTAAGTATATATCAATCTTATGCACAATGGATAAAAGTGCTGAATGTAAGAAGCAAGATTGATATAGATTTTATAGAAAGTACTGCGAAACAGCTCAGTTATAAATTCAATACCCCTCATATAGTAATGATAGTGGAAGATCCTTTTTTGATTTTCCCTGATAACAGGGTGGAAACTGTAATAAAATTGAGAACTGTGGCAAGGGAGTTAAATATACCGGTTCTGATAATAAATGACGGTACAGGAGAGAAACAGGAAGATATGGACGGAATGATTTCTGTGTCTGTTGAGCTCAGCACCTCTGCCGAAACAATCAATAATCTTATTAAAGATAAAAAAAGCCGTTGTGCCATAAAACTTGAGGAAACAAAAGATGAACTGAAAAAATTCGAGAAACAGGTAATACTCAGAGTTTATAAAGAAAAAACTGATTCTGTAGTATTACTGCCTTTTATAATGAAACGTGTATACAATCAATTTGTAGAAATATGATT
>CALARM010001103.1 GCA_937888925.1 uncultured Synergistia bacterium
AAAAATGGTTTCTTAGAAAAAGATGGAAAAATCTTTTATTTTAAACTTGCAACAAACAAAGGAGACAGACTGAGAGAAAGGGTTGTTACCATAATTCAGCAGAATCTTCTGCAAACAGGTATTGCAGTTGATACTGTTTTTATGAAAAAAAATGAATTTATAAATGCAATCTGTTCCGGCTCTCTTGACAGCTGGTGTATTGACCTTACAGGAGAAGGAATGGATCCGGACAATCTCTCCTATCATTACTTTCATTCATCTATAGGCGCCGATCGGGGTAATTACGGTTCTTATTCAAATAAGGAAATAGATAAACTTTTATTTCTCGGACGGAGGGAATTTGATAAAAAGAAGAGAAAAGAGATTTATTATAAAGTACAATCAATTATAGCAGAAGATTTGCCTGCAGTTTATCTTTACAGTCTCAATAAACTTGTTGCGTCAAACAGGAGAATTGAAATACCGGAAGAAACAGACGGGAGATATTTTGATTTTTATTTTGATTTTTATAAATGGAAAATTAAAGAGTGAGTGGTGAGTAGTGAGTAGTGAGTCGAATAAGGCATTAATTACTTTTCACTTTACTTAAATTCTAACAGACTTATTTTTTGTACAGGCCCGGACTACAAAGAGAAAGGAATGTAAACTATGGACAAAAATAATGACAGAATATCGGATTTATTACAGGAACTTGATAATATTATAAAATCCATTCCTCCGAAACCTGAAAAAAAAGCTATTTCGGGAGGTCTTTTAATCACCGGTGACAGAAAGAAAGAAAAATCTTCCGAATATACGTATGAACATGCCATGAGACTTGTAAGGGAGTGGAAATATTCAGAAGCCATTAACTGCCTTGAAGGTTTCCTTGAAGGCAATCCCGGTCACAGCATGGCATGTAATGATCTCGGTGTACTCTATCTGAATGAAGGAAATAAAGAAAAAGCTCTATACTATCTTAAAGAATCCGTCGTCATTGACCCGGCAAATCTGACTGCCAGGAAAAACCTGGGAGATCTTTATCTGAACCTTGGATATCTGGAAGAAGGCCTTCAGATTTATATGAAAGTAATAGAAGAAAAACCTGATGATATAGAAGCACTTCTTAAACTGGGAGAGGTGTGTGAAAAATTTGATAGAATTGAAGGAGCAAAGCTTTTTTACAAAAAAGCCATGAAGGCTCAACCGGAGAATAATCCTGTAAAAGAAAGATTAAAAATCGTGTCAGAAAAAAAATCGTCCGGGAAAAATAGAAAAAAAACAAAAAGAAATAAGAAAAAAAGGTAGTTTAGCAGGAAAAAAAGGTTTTGTAAAGAATATTTCTCACTTAATTAAAATTTTATGGGGGGCATTATGAATAAAACCAATCTTACTTTAGAAGTCATAAAAGTTTTACTTCTCTTTTTCTTTGTATTTATCTTCGGAGTCAATATCCTTCAGATTAATAATATGGAAAAACGTCTTGTTGAACAATCAAGTAAAATCGAAGCTATACTGGAAACAAACAAAGAATTGCGGCTGGCCATAGAAAATCTTAATAAATCCATTCAATCCGGTATTACAGTCACATCGGGGGATGGAAAAACATCAGGTACGGAGGTAAAGAAAGAAACACGTAAATGGCTTCATCCGGAGGTTAAGAATTATCTTGTAGAAGAAAAAGATTTTGTGCTTACTCCACCTGAAGCAAAAACAGACGGTTCTATTGTAAGATATTATGGTACAGACCCGAAAGGCTTTAATCCTCTCACGGTAAATGACGGCAGTCTTACGGAATGTGTAAAAAATTACTGTGAGGAGTCTTTTGCTTCAAAACACATGAATGATCCTCTTTTATGGAAGCCTGCCCTTGCGGAAAGAATAGAAATAACAGATGATTACAAGGAATATACCATATATTTAAAAAAAGGTGTAAAATGGCACAAACCTGCTGTTGACTGGTCGAATTCACGTTATGAATGGCTTAAAGGTGATCATTATGTTACTGCAAAGGATGTAAAGTTTACAGTCGATATTATCTTAAATCCACAGGTAGAATGTGCAGCAAAACGTAATTATTATCAGGACATGGAGTATTGCAAGATCGTAGATGATTATACGGTAGTGTTCAAATGGAAGAAAAAAACCTATAATTCGATAAATTTCACACTCGGTTTTGTTCCTATACCGGAGTTTATCTATGGCTACGATGAAGACGGGAACCCTTATCCCAAAGAAAATCTTGGTCTGAAGTTCAATGAACACTGGTATAATATGAAATTTATCGGATGCGGCTCCTATGAATTCGTTTCCTACACACCCGGAGTTTCTATAAAACTCAGGAGAAATGAAGATTATTATGATGCAAAACCTGCCATAAAAGAAATAGAATGGCTTATATACGGCGATACTGTACAGAATGTACTCAAAATGAAGAGTAAAGAACTGGATTTTGTCGGACTGAATGCCACTCAGTACAGGGAAGAAATACTCAACGGCAGAGCGGATTCTCCTTTTAAAAACGGGCAGATTCTCCATGAGAAATATCTTGCGTCAAACTATGCTTATATAGGCTGGAATGCTGACAACTATATTTTCTCAGACAAAAAAGTAAGACAGGCTATGAGTTATGCTTTTAACGGTAAAAATATTCTTGCAAATGTTTTTCTCGGTCTCGGTGAACTTACAACAGGTCCTTTCTTTGTAAAAAGCCCATGCTATAATAAAACAGTACCTTACTACGAATTTAATCTTGAGAAAGCAAAAAAACTTCTTTCTGAAGCAGGATGGAAAGATATTGATAATGACGGTATCCTGGAAAAGGAGATAAAGGGTGAAACAAAAGAATTTGATTTTTCCCTTTTAGTGTTCGGAAGAAGCCCGGAATGGAAGGCAACATGCAATATTTATAAAGAAGACTTAATGAAAATAGGCGTAAAAATGAATATACAGATACTTGACTGGGCTGTAATGCAGAAAAAAATGGAAGACAAGGAATTTGACGCTTATACAGGAGCATGGACACTTCCCTGGGAACAGGATCCCTATCAGATATGGCATTCTTCTCAGGCTGATATACCGAAAAGTTCTAACAGAGTGGGCTTCCGAAACAAAGAAGCAGATAAACTTATAGAGGAACTGAGGTCAACCTTTGATATGGAGAAGAGAATAAATATATATCATAAACTTCACAACATTATCCATGAGGAAGCACCTTATACATTTTTCTATTCCAAGATGTACGTTTATACCTGGCAGGATTATGTAAAAAGAGTAATATTCAGTAAACTCAGGCCACATGATAGTTCCCTTCCATGGTATGTGGATAAAACGATGGAAAGCGAAGCAGGAGGAAAATAATTGCAGACTTATATTATAAAGAGAATTCTCTTAATGATACCGACTTTCTTTTCCATATCTCTTATTATATTTCTCATACTTAATCTTGCCCCGGGGAAACCGGGAGGTGAGCTGGTGAGTTCAGAAGGAGAATCGGGAGAAGGCGGAAGTAAAAGACAGGCTTATTTAATATTTAAACAGCAGTTCAATCTTGACAAACCTATAATTTTAAATACAAGATTTTCCCTGAGTAAATCAGAAATAGAGACAGATTTAACATATGTTTTAAACGAAGATAAAAAAACTCCGTCAAAATATATAATCAAAGCCCAGGATACTCTGGAAGATTACGGACAATATGCAGTACCTCATTTAATTAAAATAATGGAAGAAACACAGAATCCCAGAATGAGATATATTGCAGTAATGTATCTGTCTCAGAATGCACAGAGAAGAATAATAAATCCCTATGCAACGGAAATTGACGAAAAAACGAAAGCTTTAAACAGGGAAATTGATGCGGAAAATCTTTATCTATCTGGCCTTACCTTCAGCTCTGATGCAGGAGAAGAAGAACAGAAGGCAATTATAAACAGGTGGAAAGAATGGTATGAGAAAAATAAAAGCCGTTATGAATATTCCTTTGCTCAGAAATTAAATATATTTTTCCTGGATACAAGATTTGCCAGATACTGGTGGAACCTGATTCACCTTGATTTCGGCGTTTCTCATGTAGATAAGCAGCCTGTTATAAAAACTATTCTGAGCAAACTTAAATATTCTCTAAGCCTTTCCGTGTCTTCTGTATTTATAGCCTATATAATCTCCATTCCCCTTGGAATTTTTGCTGCAGTCAGACAGAATACTGTTTATGACAGAACAATAAGCGTGGTATTATTCCTTCTTTATTCTCTGCCGAGCTTTTTTGTGGCTACAATGCTTCTTACATATTTTTCTCAGGGCGGAGGTTATATACAGCTCTTTCCTACAGGAGGCTTTATAAGCCGTGAAGCATCTCAGATGACAACACTGGAGCAGATAAAAGATGTTATATGGCATCTCATATTACCTATAGTTTGTATGACCTATGCTTCTTTTGCATCATTATCCCGATACGCAAGAGCAGGACTTCTCGAGGTAATAAGATCTGACTATATCAGAACTGCAAGAGCCAAAGGGCTTTCGGAATTTGTCGTTATAGGAAAACATGCAGTAAGAAACGGTATGATCCCTATAGTCACACTCTTAGGAACACTTCTTCCTGTTGTTATAAGCGGTTCTGTTATCATAGAATATATATTCGGTATTCCCGGTATGGGCACTCTTACAATAAATGCAATTTTTAACAGAGATTATAATACAATAATGGGAGTACAGCTTATATCTGCTACTCTCTTACTTGTAGGATTATTGATTTCTGACATTACTTATTCTCTGGTAGATCCGAGAATTTCATTTAAATAAAATTGTGACGCGTAACGCGTGATGCGTTACGCGTGAAACAGAAAGTGGTTGATACAATATAAGTAAGCAAGGCAAAGAAACTGAAAAGAATGACATAAAATCGGAACTTAAATATGAAAAAGTAAGCTACTGGGAAGTAGTATGGGGACAGTTAAGAAAAAATAAAATTGCCGTCGTCGGTCTGTGGTGTATACTCTTATTTTTCCTTATCGCAGTATATAGCCCACTTATTTCAATGAATCAGCCTTTTTATTTCTCCTGCCAGGGTAAGACCGACTATCCTTTCCTGGGAGCACTCTTTAACAGAAATTATTTTGAAAGCGGTGTAGATTTATTCTTTAACCTCCTTATGGTAATGAGTCCTGTCTTTATTGCCATATATTTAATAGCTTCCTTTGTAACAAAAAAGCAGTTTAAATACATAAGAGGTACGTTATTAAAAGGTTTCATTGGAATCCAGGTGTTTTTGTTTATTATAATGACATTTACTAATTACAGTCGTCCTATTGTAGATTACAAAGGGAAAATAGAAGAGCTTGAAGCAAAGAAAGAGAAATACTCCTGCCTGTTCCCTCTTTTAAGATATTCCTACAGAGAAGGAGACCAGACGGAACAGCACCCTCAGCCTCCCGGTCAAAAACACTGGCTTGGTACAGATAAAGAAGGAAGAGATGTTTTTGTCAGAATGGTTTACGGAACAAGAATATCTATGACCATAGGAGTTGTGGCAGTATCAATCTATGTGACCATAGGTGTTATTCTCGGCTCGCTTGCAGGCTATTTCGGAGGCAGAGTGGATCTGTGGATTTCCAGATTTATAGAAGTAATGATATGTTTCCCTTCTTTCTTCTTAATACTTACAGTAGTATCATTTATAGAGAAAAGATCTATATTCCATATAATGTTTGTAATAGGAATAACCCACTGGACTGGTGTGGCAAGACTGGTAAGGGCTGAATTCCTGAAACTTAAAAATATGGATTATGTTCAGGCAGCCATAGCACTCGGCATAAGCAGAACAAAAATTATGTTCAGTC
>CALARM010001104.1 GCA_937888925.1 uncultured Synergistia bacterium
AAGACAAATCTCTGTTTAAATGTATCCAGTTCTTTTTTTATATCTTCCAGAGGCCTGAATTTATAATATTTTTCACCCCAGAAACTTTTTTTATAACAGAAGTCGCAGTTATAAAGACAGCCTCTGGAAGCCACTATGGTATTTGGCACAAGATACCTGTCTTTATTCATCAAATCCCTTCTTGCAAGAGGTACTTCAGATAGATCTGTAAGTTTATCTCCATAATAAATTCTCTGTAATTTATTTGTTCCAAAATCAGAGAGCATCTCCAGAAATACTGACTCACCGGGACCGATACATATACTGTCTGCATGTAACATTACCTCTTCTGCCATAGTAGACGGATGTATGCCTCCCATAAATATTTTAGCTCCTCTTTCCCTGTAATAGTCACCTATTTCATAAGCTCTTTTTGCAGATGATATGTAAACTGTCATTACAACAAGATCTACCTGTTCGTCTATAAAAATATCCTCTACATGTTCATCCCTTACTATAAGATTATATTTATCAGGAGAAACAAGACCTGCAAGAGTAAGAAGACTCAATGGTGGAAAAAGAGAATATTTTATCTGACGAAATTTTGCAGAAAGCACTTCCTGAAGTGCAGGAAGAATAAACAGAATGGTTTTCATAAATATAACTCCTTTATTCATATTAATCGTAACGCGTGACGGGTGACGCATCACGGGAGAGTGAAGTCCTTAAAATATTATACGAATAATATAAATAAAGGTTCAAAATTTCATATGAGAAGCGTAAAGCGTGATGCGTAATACGTAATTTCACGACTCACCATTCACCACTCACTTATTCAGACAAAAAATCTACCATCTTTCTGGCCAGGCTATGGTTGTGTTCTATGGCCAGAACTTTCTTAAATCCCTCAAGAGCTCTATCTTTATCGCCTCTGGCATTGTGAACAAAAGCCAGGCCCATATGGGGAGTAACTGTATGTGCTTCAAGTTCCATGGATCTGGTAAATAAAGCAAAAGCTTTTTCTATCAATTCTTTTTTAGCTGTTTCTGAAAGGTCGGGAGACGTATCCATTATGTCCAGATAAATAAACCCCAGATGTCCGTAGATTTCCGGGAATTCTTTTTCTCCTCCGAGTAACAAACTTTCCTCAAGTTCTTTTGCCGCCACAGACAGGTTATTTTTACACCTGAAGGCAATGGCTGCATAAAAATGTACTCTGTAATCGCAGGGAAATTTCTTTATTCCTTCTTCAAATAAAGATAAAAGCTCCTCTTCCCTGTCCTGTCTTATATATTCTTTACCGAGATTTATAAGAGCTTCCAGTTTTTCTTTATCGTCTCCTGCTATCAAAAAATCATATTTATATTTTAATTCTGTAAATTCTGGAAAATATTTTATAATCTTATACATATCCTGAGGAGGTGCTTTCACGGTTTTTCCATAAAAGACACATGTCTGTGGTACAGGATTAGTTCCCTTGAAACGAAATAATCCGAAAAGTCTGCAGTACATAGGTCTGACAGTATAGATAGTACAGCCTTTAAAGTGATTAAAATAAGGACATCTCTCTCTATCCCTGTGAATCATAAAATTTTTAAATGTTTTTATATCAGCATAACCGTCATGCTTTTTTAAGAAATCTTCAATAAAATCACATTCAAGATGTGAGAGAGGAGGGAATTTCATAACAGAGGTACAGCAAAGTTTACAATCTCCGCAGCTATTCTCGGAATGAATAAAATATTCTTTATCAAAACCATCATATATTTCTTTCAGGGTGTTAAACATATCTTTCATAAATTTAATATAACCTTTCTTTAAATCGTGACGCGTGACGCGTGACGCGAGGATTGTTGTCCCTTCTCATGATATTGATTTTAAAACTTCTGTCATAAAGTCTTTATTTATTTCATCTCTATAACCTGTCCACATTACCTTTCCTTTATAAAATAAAAAGCCCTGTGGAGATGCATGTTCAATACCTGTATCTTTAGCTATTTTCCTGGATAAAGGTCTGTTTTCAATAACAGGGACTTTCCAGAAATCAGCTTCTTTATTATTTTTAGAAAATTCCGAAAATCTTTCCAGTGCCCATGCAGAATGAGGACAGGCAGTGGAATGTTTCAGCAGAAATACCGGCTTTGTATTACTGCATTCAAGTATTTCACTGAAATCTTCGTTACCGGTACAATCTTTAATCATAAAAAAGACACCTCAAATTATCAAACTTAAAAACAAAGGATTCTGATCTTTCTGTAAGAATATTCTTATAAATACGCTTAACTCCTTCCATGTAAGTGTATTTCATAACTTATTGAAATTTAAGTTATCGTGACGGGGAACGATTTTAATTCAAGGAGAGACACATTATTTTATGAACGGAAAAGATACTTTAAAAAAGAAAAAAACAAATATAACAGTACGTGAAATGGATATTGATGATGTAGCACATGTTTTTCATCTCGGTGAAGATTTATTTACAGCTCAGAAGGTTCCAAATCTTTACCGCACATGGGATGAATATGAAGTGCTGGCGATTTTTCAGGGAGACAGCGAATTCTGTCTTGTAGCAGAAACAGAGGAAGGAGAAATAGTCGGCTTTACCCTTGGTACAACTATAAGTAAAAGTCATTCTGCCTGGAAATACGGACATCTGCTGTGGCTGGGAGTATCCAGAGACTATCAGAAACAGGGAGTGGCAGAAAAACTCTTCAACCATTTTCTGGATCTTATGATAGAAAGCGGTGTCAGGATGCTTCTTGTAGATACAGAGGCAGATAATCGTAAAGCTATTAACTTCTTTGAAAAAATGGGATTTAAAAACCCGCAGGAACATGTTTACCTGACTCTCAATCTTGATCATCAGAGAAAAATTTTAAAAGAAAAGGAACAGATTGAAAATCAACAGGAAAATGTTAAAGGGAAAGGAACATATTGATAAGCAACAAAAAATGTTAAAAGGAAAGGAATATATTGAGAAGCAACAGAAAAAATTATGACTGAAAAAAATATTACACCGAAAAGATTAAAGAGATTATTGAAGAAAATGATAGATATATACAGTCCTTCGGGCAAAGAAGAAGAACTGGCAGATTTCCTGTACGGGTATCTGAAACGGCAGGAATTGAATGTTATCTATCAGGATGTAGATGAAGACAGATATAATCTGCTCATATTGCCCGATGATATGGATATAGAAATGGCTCTTATAGGTCATATAGATACCGTATGGGCCTATGATCTGGAACATTACTGTTATGAAGAAGAAGATGACATAATTACAGGTCTCGGTACTGCTGACATGAAAGGCAACTGTGCCGCCATGATAGAAGCATACCTTTCATTACAGGAAAAATATCAACATAATGTACCTGTATTACTTGCCCTTTTAGTAGGAGAAGAAGAAGACGGAGACGGTGCAAGACAGCTGGTAAAAGACTTTCATTTTCCATGGGCAATAATCGGCGAGCCTACGGACCTGGCACCATGTATGAAACATTTCGGTTATCTGGAAGTACAGGTCTGCACGGAAGGGAAACAGGTTCACGCTTCTCTGGCAGACAGGGGGCAGAATGCAATTAAAAATATGCTCGGACTCCTTCTCAATATATCGAACTACATGGAGAACAAACGTTCTGATATAGTTTATAATATAAGGGAACTGGAAAGTTCCAGGTCAGGTTTCGTAGTTCCCGACAGATGTGAGGCATGGCTGGACCTTCACCTGCCTCCCGTATCTCCTGTTGAGGAAATTACCGTAGAACTGGAAGATATACTCATAAAAGCAAAAGAAGAAAACCCGGAACTGGATGGTACAATAAGATTTACTACCATTCACAGAGGCTATGAAATACCTGAAAAAGGGCATATAGTAAAAACTCTCAAAGATATTTATAAAAATATGAATCTGGCCTGGAATCCGCAGGTCTTCAGAAGTCATTCCGATGCCAATATACTATGGACTGCCGGAATAAAGCCTGTAATACTGGGGGCAGGTAAACTGGAAGAAGCCCACAGACCTGACGAATCCGTTTCTTTTGAACAGGTCTGTAAGGCTTCTGAGATATATTTTAATATATTGAACTCATACTTAAAGCGTGATGCGTAACGCGTAAAGCGTAATGCGTAATGGGTTATATGCGCATCATGCATCACGCTTTACACATCACGAATTAATTATTTATCACTTATATGATATGCTTTGCCTTCAAACAGCACAATCACATTATTGCCTATAGAAAGATATTTACCAAGTTTTGGATAAGTTTTGAGGAGTTCAAAATATTTATCACTCAAAAATTTCACTTCTATCTTATCTTTACCGTCTTTATAGAGACTGTCAGTCCATATACCGGATTTAAGATAAAAAGTCTTATCTTCCACTGTTTTTATTGCTTCGGCAACATCTTTCGTAAGTCCTCCCTCCCGATAGGCTTCTGAAGCCGGCGCAGGTCGAACCGTATCTGCTTTCTCATATTCGTTCAAAACCTTGCTTGCCTGAACATTTACTTCTCCTGATGCACTGCTATCAGACGAGTAACCGCCACTTTTATCATCTCTTCCCTGAACATAAGGCATATTTGAATATAACCTTTCATCATAATCTTCTTCTACTCTCTGAGATACAGGGCGCCTGCCTGTAACCTCTTCCTGTATCAAAAATGACGTATAAGGTGTAACAATACCGTATTTAATGGAAAGTGCTTTTATTTCTTCGACTGTTTCCCTGTTTTCTCCGTGGAGTCTTATTTCATTTAAAAGATAACCTATTTTTCTGGTAGCCCAGAGACATGGAATGAAAGAATTATCATTGTTATTTTCAGGGAAGGTTTTTTCATAAACATATTTTTTCGTTTCTCCGTTTACCTTTCCCGTCATGGTTATTGCAGTATGTCCGGTGTCCGTATATCTTCCTGTAAGTATAAGCTGGCTTCCTCTGAAGAGATCGGGAAGATCCCTGGGATACATATCCTTAATTTTGATTTTACCGAAATCGAGAGACAAATCGGATAACACAGGATGACTTATTTTGGTAAAAAAGGAAGAAATTTCCACCTCCATTTCCTCACCGGCTTTCAGATAGGACGTATAACCCTGATTCTGTTCTGCCATAAGATCCAGGAGCAATGTATTCACATCTGTTCCAACACCAAAGGAGAAAATTCTAACTTTTGCTTTATTCGCAAGGGAGATATTCTTAAGAATTGCGTTTGCATCAGTTTCCCCCTGTGTGGGAAGACCATCTGTAAGAAATACAATATACTGAGGTCTTTTTTCCTCTGAAAACTGTTTTAAACTTACGTGAAAAGCTTCGTCAATATTGGTTCCTCCAAGAGGTTTCAGAGTATCTACAAATGTTTTGGCTTTTTTTATATTTTCCTCTGTTCCCTCCATAAGTTTATTACTGTAAAAATCTGTAACAGAATTAAAGGTGACAACATTAAACCTGTCTTTACCGTTAAGATTTGAGAGACAGAATTTAAGTGCTTTCTGTGCATATGTAATCTTATCTTCATCATACATGCTGCCTGAAGTATCTATGACGAAGATAATATCTTTAGGTAAAATCTTCGTTTTATCCAGTTCCTGTCCCGGAGAAGCAATGAGGAGGAAAAATCCCTGATTGTCTCCCCTGTCTTTATAAGTCAACAGATTAAGGCCGAAATCCTCTTCAGAGACACCGTAATAAAGGATAAAATCTTTATCGCCTTTATAACTCGTATCTTCAAAACCTGCTTTTACAGATTTATCGCCGTCTTTCTTGATTGACATGTTATGAGTGGGTGAATAAAAGGATTTAACAGGTATTGAAGAAGAGAGTTCTACACCTATAGTAAGTTCTTTTACAGGCCAATCAGAGGTTTTCTTTGCCAGGGGAAGTTTAAATTTACAGAGTCCCAGGTCAGAAGATAATACCTGAGAATAAGTGATTGAAATTTTTGTCTCTCCTCTGGCAGGAATGGGATATATCCTTGCCCGGAACATACCTGAACCGATATTTTCCAGAAGTCCCGGATCTTTAAGCTGTCTTACAATACTTTCGTATATAGAAGCTGCTTCATCCTTATCCATTATTTTTCCTTCTACCTTCTTGCCATTTATAAGCATGGAAAAATTGGATATAGAAGCATCTGCCGGCATAGGCAAAATAAGGGTTGCTTCCATATCAGAAGAAGAATTATTTTTAAGTTTTTCTTCTATTGTCACCCTGGCAGCCTGATCCTTGATTTTAATATCTACTCTTTCATATTCTATAACAAAGGATCTGTCGCCTGCAGGAACCCTTTCCACTATGTATTCCTGGGACATAACACCGGTAAGGGATAACAGTAAAAACAATAAAACAAGTAAAAACTTAGAGAACATCTGAACCACGCTCCTTAATAATCAGTGATCAGTAATCAGTAAGCAGTGCTCAATGAATATAATATATCTAACTGATCACAGGTCACTGCTCACTGATTACTGTACATAAGTTCCCCCACCGTGCCGTGTGCAGATCACTTTGAATCCTGACGTAAATCAGGTGGGAACCACTATAAGTAGCTTAAGGATCCCTCACCGGGGAGGTATTCACAACACTACTGGAATTAAGTTCCCTTCAAAAAATTGTCGGATCAAAAATATAACCCACAAACACAAACAAAGCAGGGGAATATTTATTTCGTCTATTAAATTTTAGTCGTCTAGTTTAAAAAAATTTCTCAAAAGAATAATAGCATATTTTTCATCTAATTGCAATGAGAAAGATTATCAGACAACTTTTATATTTAAATCTTTAAGCTGTCTTTCCGATACCGCAACAGGTGCTCCTGTAAGAGGGCACGCTGCAGTCTGAGTCTTTGGAAAAGCTATTACATCTCTTATAGTTTTTTCTCCTGCCATAAGCATTACAAGTCTATCAAGTCCGGGAGCTATACCTCCATGAGGAGGGGCACCATATTCAAGGGCTTTCAGGAGAAAACCGAACTTATATTCTGCTTCTTCCGCAGTAAGACCCATAATTTTAAAGATCTTTTCCTGTATATCTTTCCTGTGGATACGTATACTTCCACTGCCCAGTTCTGTACCGTTAAGGACAAGGTCATAAGAACTGGCCCTCACTTTAAGAGGCTCGGAATCCAGATATTCTATATCTTCCGTAAGAGGACATGTGAAAGCATGATGCTCTGCATCTATTTTATGTTCTTCTTCATTATATGAGAAAAGAGGGAAATCTATGACCCAGAGGAAACTAAAGGCTCCTTCTTTAATAAGACCCAGTTCCTGGGCAAGAGAAATCCTTATTTCTCCGAGTACCCGGCTCGCAGTGGCACGTTTATCGGAAACAATGAGTATTACATCATTATCGGAAACAGAAAATCTTAACTTTAAATTTTCTATATCTTCCGGCGTTAAAAATTTCTTTATAGAAGATTTAATATCGCCGCCGGAAAAAGAAATCCACGATAATGCCTTTGCTCCCAGTTCTTTAGCCTTTTCATTCAATTCATCAAACTTCTTTCTGGAAGCAGATGAGAAATTCTCCACTTTTATGCCTCTTACAACACCGCCACCCTGAATATTCTCTTTAAAAGCATTGAACTGCGAATCTTTAAATATGTCAGAAAGATCTTCTATTTTCATGCCATAGCGAAGATCAGGTTTATCAATACCGTACCAATCTATAGCATCTCTATGTTTAAGTCTGAGAAAAGGTCCGGGAAGATTAATATGAAGTACATCTTTAAAAATACGTCCCATAAGACCTTCTGTTATATTAAGAACATCTTCCCTCTCCACAAAGGACATTTCCATATCTATCTGAGTGAATTCAGGCTGACGGTCTGCCCTCTGATCTTCATCTCTGAAACATCTGGCTATCTGATAATATCTTTCAAATCCCGATACCATAAGCAACTGTTTAAATAATTGTGGAGACTGAGGGAGTGCATAGAATTTACCCTGATGAACCCTGCTAGGAACCAGATAATCTCTGGCACCTTCAGGAGTGCTGTTAATAAACATAGGTGTTTCTATTTCAAGAAAACCATTTTCTTCAAGATAATTACGGGCACTCCGTGTAACAGATGCTCTGAGCTTAATATTTGATTGCATCCTTTGAGTTCTGAGATCGAGATAACGATATTTAAGACGGGTTATTTCGTCTGCCCGGCTATCTCCTGAAATATTAATGGGAGGTGTGGGACATGTATTTAATATGATAAGTTCTCTGGCCAGAACATCTATTTCACCTGTCGGAAGTTTTGTATTTATCGTACCTTCCGGCCTGTCACATACTTCTCCTGTAACAGATATAACATATTCCGATTTGAGTTCTCCCGCTTTTTCATGGAGTTCTTTATATTTTTCAGGATTGAACACTACCTGTGTTATTCCTTCTCTATCACGGAGATCTATAAAAATAAGGCCTCCTAAATCTCTTCTTCTGTGTACCCACCCCATAAGAGTAACTGATTTACCTGTATCTACAGGTCTCAGTTCACCACAATTATGAGTTCTTTTTTTCAACAATACCACCCCTTTTTAATGATCGTGACGCGTGACGCTTGACGTGTCACGATTCTCATATAAATAATGACAGAAATAATTCGTATAATAAGAAATAATTCCTTTATTTTTTAGTAATTTTATTTTTAAATTATTTAGATAAACTGCCTCTTCACAATTTTCATCTAAAGCCTTACTTTACGCCATTAAAAATGAAAATTCCTATACCCTTAAATTAGGTTTTGGGTTTCTGGTTTTAGGTTTTGGGTTATCGTCATCGTTTAAATATTAATAATCAGTATACCTGCTGCCGTAAGCGATTGTATGGCAATAACCAGGCCGAGAATGAATATGAACAGGTAAGAAAAGGCTGCTACCCTGTTTAAAAAATTCCTTTTGGGATAATATTTTTCAAGCATCTTACCGGCAGTAACCATTACTATGCCAATGGCAATAAGAACTGCTGCCAGACCGCAACTGAAAGCCACTATTACAAGTAATCCGAGAAGTATTCTATTAAGAGCAACGGCACTTAAGAGAACTACCAGGGCATCAGGGCATGGAACGATACCACCGCTTACGCCGAGAGCAATAAGACTCAGAAGGGTAATTTTTTCCGGCAATTTGTGCACATGATATTTCCCACCATGATAGTGTCCGCCTGCTTCGTCAACATGGCCCTGTTCATGGTTTCTATGTTCATGGTCATGTTTATGGCTATGGTCATGACTGTGGTCGTGCTCATGTTTATGGCTATGGTCATGACTGTGGTCGTGCTCATGTCCATGACTGTGAG
>CALARM010001105.1 GCA_937888925.1 uncultured Synergistia bacterium
AGAAAAAACTAATTTTTCTTCTCCAGAGCCTGCCAGGCAGAAGCTTTTTACAGATCCCCTAAACTCTATTGGCACTGCCAAGAACATGAACATTTTTATGTTTGTAAAGTTCAAGTAAAGCAGAACGGGCAGGGCCTAAATATTTACGGGGATCAAATTCGGCAGGTTTTTCTACAAAAACCTTCCTTATAGCAGCAGTCATGGCAAGTCTGCCATCCGAGTCTATATTTATCTTACATACTGCAGATTTCGCAGCTTTTCTTAACTGCTCTTCAGGAATACCTGCTGTATTTTCCATTTTCCCGCCATATTTATTGATTTCCTCTATAAGTTCCTGAGGGACTGATGATGATCCATGGAGAACTATCGGGAAGCCAGGGATTTTCTTCTCAATTTCCTCAAGTATATCAAATCTCAAATCAGGAGGCTTCTCGCCAGGTTTAAGTTTGAATTTATAGGCACCATGGGATGTACCTATAGATATGGCAAGAGAATCAACGCCTGTTCTTCCGACAAAATCCACTACTTCTTCAGGTCTTGTATAATGTGATGTTTCAGCCTGCACCTCATCCTCTATACCTGCAAGTACTCCGAGCTCACCTTCCACTGTAACATCATGCTTATGAGCAAATTCTACGACTTTTTTCGTAAGAGCAATATTTTCTTCATAAGGCAGATGAGATCCGTCAATCATAATGGACGAAAACCCGTACTCTATACATGATACTGCCAGTTCATAACTGTCGCCGTGGTCAAGATGAAGGGCTATGGGAATATTTCCTCCCATTTTTTTTGCCATTTCCACTGCTCCCTGGCCCATATAACGGAGAAGTGTTTCATTTGCATACTGTCTTGCACCTTTACTTACCTGAAGTATTACCGGAGATTTTGTCTCCACACAGGCTGTTATAATAGCCTGAATTTGCTCCATATTATTAAAATTATAGGCAGGTATGGCATATCCTCCATCCATGGCCCCTTTAAACATCTCTCTTGTATTCACAAAACCCAGCTCTTTATAAGATACCATAAAAAATCTCCTTTACATTAATATTTGTTTATTAATATTCTGCATATTACTATATAATTCCTTTTCGTCAGGCTTTTTTATATAACCCTTCAACTATCAGCTTTTTAATTATCACACTACAAAATTTCTTATTTTGCAAATCTTCTAAAAATTATTGCAAATATCCTGAAATACTGATAATATAGTAAAGTTTATAGTGTATTTCATAAGTTATTAGAATTTGGTGAAGCATAAAACTTCATCATTTTCATATAAAATACATAGAAAGAGGTTTATCCGAATGAAAAGACCTGTAGAAATAGACGATTTATTCAGAATAAAATTACTTGATTCTCCTGCAATCAGTCCTGACGGGAAAAAGATAGCTTTTACTGTTAAATGGATAGATATTAAGAAAAATAAGTATTTTTCGAATATTTATATTGCCATACCTGAAGAAGACAGGATAATTCAGTTTACCCGGGGTGAATACAGCGACAGGCGCCCAAAATGGTCACCTGACATGAAATATCTGTCTTTTCTGTCAAACAGAGAGGAGAAAAACAGATTGTGGATTATACCTTCAGACGGAGGTGAAGCCAGGACAATTACGGAAAAAGACGGTGGCTTTTCCTTTTACTGCTGGTCTCCTGACAGTAAATATATAGTTTATTCTTTTAAGAAAAAATACGAGAATCCTGATGATGAGGAAGAAGATAAAAAAGAAGAGAACAGCAAAAAAGGACCTGACTATTATCTTATAAATGATATACAGTTCAAATCAGACGGCCAGGGAGTTACAGGAGATGACAGATTTCATATATATCTTCTCAATGTGGAAACAGGAGAAGTAAAGCAGTTAACAGATGGCACATGTCATGATATAAACCCCGTATTTTCTCCTGATGGTAAAATAATAGCTTTCTGTTCAAACAGGTCTGAAGATATAATAGATGACCCGGAAAATGACGATATAATGACAGTAAATCCGGAAACGTTGGAAATCCGACAGATCAGTATGGAAAGGGGTGTCAAATCATCTATAAACTGGTCTCCTGACGGAAAAAACATAGTATTTCTCGGTAACCATACTGATATAGGCTTCGGATGGTTAAGGAATATATACCCGTACCTTCTTCCTTCCTGCGGCGGTAAGGATAAAAAACTTGCCATAGATTTTGATTTTATTGCTTCCAACAAAATTGTAGGAGATCTTCAGGAATTTTCCGTTGGACCCTCATCATCTCCTCAGTTTTTAGAAGGCGGAAAAAAAGTTGCTTTCCTTGCCACAGTAAAAGGGGCATGTGAGCTCTATTGTGTTCCTGTTTCAGGAGGTGTGCCTGAAAAAATACTGGGAGGAAAAGTAGAGATTGCATCTTTTCATATTGACAGAGAAGGAAATAATATAGCTCTAATTATGGGTAATATGATAGAACCTCATGAATTATATTACCTCACGAGAAACGAAGACAGATGGGTAAGTAAAAAACTTACATCTTTCAATGATTTTATAGAAAAAGAAATAGATATTACAGAACCTGAAGATATATGGTTCACAGGAAGTGACTCTGTACCTATTCACGGATGGCTTGTAAAACCACCGGGGTTTAACGAAAAAAATAAATATCCATTAATACAGCAGATTCATGGAGGTCCTCACGTATTGTACGGCTATACATTTTTCCATGAAATGCATTACCTTGCCGGAAAAGGTTACTGTGTTCTTTATACAAATCCCCGGGGAAGTCAGGGGTACGGAGATGACTTTGCAGAGTCAATAAGACCTCACTGGGGGACACCTGATAGTCAGGATCAACTGGAATTTCTGGAACATATAGTTTCCAAAGGTTTTATAGATGAGAAACGTCTCTATCTTACAGGAGGTTCTTACGGAGGGTATATGACAGTTTTACTTATAGGAAAAACTGACAGATACAGAGCAGCTATAGCGGAAAGAAGCGTTACAAATCTTACAACCCTTTTCGGTGTGTCCGATTACGGATATTGTTTCAGATTTGCCGTAGAAGGACTTCCGTGGAGAGAACCTGACCTTTATAATACAAATTCCCCTTTATACCATGTTGAGAAAATAAATACCCCCTTATTTATAATACACAGTGAACATGACTACAGAGCACCTGTGGATCAGACAGACCAGTTGTTTACTGCCATGAAGTTCCTGAGAAAAGAAGTGAAATATTTGAGATTTACACAGGAATCTCATGGCCTTTCCCGATGTGGTTCACCTAAAAATAGAAAAACCAGATTAAAATTCATACTTGACTGGTTTACACAGAACAAATAAACTGATAACTGAAGGTAATTAAGGAGGCACCAGGCGTGAGTAAAAAGAAAAAGAAAAAAAAGATAAAACAGATGAAAGTTGATATTTCATCTCTGGATAAAGAAAATATAAAAGAAGAACTGTTAACCGGTTTGAAGACTATAAATAGTTCGTGCCCGTCACAGAAACAGATCGAACTTGTAACAAAAAAATTATTTCATAAACTCGGTTCTGATGTAAAAATAGAGTTGATAGATTTACTTAAAGAAGCAAGTGAGCAGGATAGAGAAAGAATAGTTCTGGCAATGATAGACATGGAAGGAGAAGATACAGAGGAATTAGTTAAAGAATTACTGGTATCCAACCAGATAAAACCTGAAGTAAAAGCCGGGTTATTCTGTATTCTTCTCGGTCAGAATCTGGCAGATACAGACATGTTTCCCGTAATGCTCCAGAATGGCTCTACACTGCAGGATCAGGTTAAAAACTGGTGTAAACTTCTCAGGGAAGATCCTTCATCACAGACTATTATAGAAAACAACTTTCACGATTTATCACTGACAAATAAATTTCTTACAATGTATTTTATATTAACAGTTAAAGAAGACGTTACAGCTTTTTACAATATATTCTTAAACAGTAATATACCAAAACTCAGATGGCAATTTGCTACAAAATTTTTAAACGTGTCTCCTTCTATGGTCCCGCTTCTGTTAAAACTGAGAGAAGATAAAGACTCTGAAGTCAGAGCAGCAGCAAAAAGATCAATAGGGATACTTAAAGATAAGGGAGTAGATTTCTCGGGTGATATAAAAGAATTGCCTCTCTACTGCTGTTATGCAGGTAAAAATATAAAAG
>CALARM010001106.1 GCA_937888925.1 uncultured Synergistia bacterium
AAAAGAATTTGATTCCTCCTTCAGATATGTCTATAACCTGATATGACTTATTGTCTAAAATAATTTTCGGTCTTTCTATAAAAGGGTATTTTATTCTGTAAAATCTTCTTCTCTGTTCTCCCGAATAATGTTCTTCCGTCATAGACTCGCCACCCGTGACGCGTCACGCGTCACGCGTCACGATTTAATATGCTGCTTATTACTTCTGCAAGTTCGTATAGTTTGAATGGTTTCTTAATGAGTTTTTTTATACCGATTTCACCGGCTTTTTCATCTGAAATAAGATCTCCGAAGCCTGTAGTAAGTATAAAAGGCATGGAAGGACTGGTCTTTTTTATTTCTTTTATAAGTTCCAGGCCTGTAATAAAAGGCATGGTATGATCGGTTATAATTAAATCAAAGTGTCCCGGATTTTCCCGGTAGAGGTTCAGAGCTTCCACACTGCATGTAACGGCAGTTACATTATAACCAAGTTCTTCAAGATTTTCTTTCTCCAGTCTTGCCAGTTCTTCTTCATCATCAACAAATAATATATTTCCATGTCCCCTGGGAAGCGGTTTAAATACCAACGGTTCTGCTATAGTTCCACTGGCCAGTTTGGGGAGTATTACAGAAAAAATACTTCCTTTATGTTTTTCGCTGATTACAGTTATTGTTCCTCCGTAACTTTTAACAATTCCATGAACTACTGAAAGGCCCATACCTGTTCCTTCTCCCGGTTTTTTTGTCGTAAAAAAAGGTTCAAAGATCCTTTCCATTGTCATTTCATCTATACCGCATCCCGTGTCTCTTACGACGAGTTTAACATAGGTGCCGGGGCTTAAATCAGGATAATTACAGAGATCTTCTTCTTCAATTTCAATCTCTTTAAGAGTAATTTCCAGTATCCCTCCTCTGTCTTTCATGGAATAGGAAGCGTTTGTGCACAGATTCATAAGTATCTGATGAATCTGCGTTGGATCACCAAGTATCATGGAATTTACTTCTATATTTTTCTTGATTTCAATGGTAGAAGGCAGAGAAGCTCTGAGGAAATTCAGAGTTTCTTTAATTATAGGGCTGATTCTTACCGGTTTCCTTTCTTTTTCAGTCTGACGGCTGAAGGCAAGAATCTGTCTTACCAGATCTCTTGCCCTTTCACCTGCCTTCAATACTCCCTCAAGTTTTTTTGCTGTAATACATGATTCTTTAATATCTCTCAGGGCAAGTTCTGTATATCCCATCATTATTGCCAGGATATTGTTGAAATCATGAGCTATACCGCCGGCAAGTGTTCCTATTGCTTCCAGTTTTTGAGATTGACGTAAATGTCTCTCCAATCTTTTTTCATTTGTTACATCTCTTGCAACACATATATAATTTATAACGGCACCGTATGTATTTTCTATAGAAGAGATTGATGTTTCTACCTCATAGGGTGTTCTGTCTTTCTTCTGATTTATAATATTCCCTGTCCATACATGTCCTTTACTGATAGTTTCCCATATTTCATCAGAGTAGACATCATCCATTTTTTTATTTTCTATAACAAAAATACTTTTCTGAAGAATTTCTTCCTTTTTATAACCGGTAATTTCTTCAAAAGCAGGATTTACATACTGAACACAGCCATGACTGTCTGTTATTATGACGCATTCGGCAGCATGTTCGATTGCCCTTGCAAGTCTTATTCTCTCTTCTTCCGCCTTTTTTCTTTCCGTAATATCCCTGATGGTACCTACAAGCACTTTTTTCCCGTCTTTATTGGTAAAGACAGATTTTTTAGTGAGTATTGTATGGGTTATATGTCCTGCATCTGTAAAATATTCTTCATTTTCATTTTCTTCTCCCGATAAAAGAACCAGTTCATCTTTCTCCCAGAACACTTTTGCTTCTTCAGGAGGAAAGAAATCATGATCGGATTTCCCTATCAGTTCCTCTTTTTTATAGCCCATGAACTTGCAGAAAGAATCATTTAATACAATCCATCTGTGCTGCTCATCCTTTACAAAAATAGGATCTGCCACTGCATTTATAATATTATTAAGAAATTCCCTGGTTCTTATCAATTCGTCTTTAAGTTCTTTACTTTTTGTTATATCTTTGCAATATCCTATATATCTATCTGTCCCTACCTTTACACCTTCCATTAATAGATAACATAAAGAAGAATCTTTTCTTTTACATGATAATTCTCTGCTTGTTCTTGAATTACGTCTGGCTTTTGCAAAATGTCTGAGTGCTTTCTTGAAGCCTTCACGGGGGATAAGATCCATTATATTCATCCTGAGCAGTTCATCAGATGAATAGCCTGTAAGATTGCAGGCAGCATTATTGACTTCCAGGAATTTTCCTTTGCTGTTTACAACAAAGATACCATCGGGAGCGTTCTGTATATAACTGTCATATTTTTCTTTTAGCTCTTTATATTCTGCCGGTTCCATATGTACCTCTTAAATGAATTAACCTGTAATATATATTTCTATAAGGAATAATTAAATCCTGTTAAAGATAATCTATAAGGAAGGACTTTTATTTTTTAAGGGTGACCCTATGGTTTTATAGACGTGAGTCGTGATGTAAAAAAGGTACACATAGTAATTTGTATAGTTCTGTTAGAAATATGAAAATACGTTATAATCCAGTAGAAATGTTACGTTAACTGTTACCTTTTTTCTTCTTATGGACTCCTGCTATAATATTTTTTATAAAGCCGTACATCCTGGGATCACATTTTCTCAGTA
>CALARM010001107.1 GCA_937888925.1 uncultured Synergistia bacterium
TTGCCTGCTTCTTTCCCTTCTGCTTTTAAGGCCTGACGCCTCTCATAATCAGCCATGTATATCTGCTTTAACTGTTTTTTGGAAAAATAAGGAACACCTCCGGGGCCTCTCAGATTATTCAGACTTGTTATTTCAAGCTTCCCTGTTCTTATGGAATCTGCCATGGAATCAACAGTATTCTGTATACCGGCAGGTGTTGTATCATTGAGTACAACCCTTGAGCCTATGGCATCCCATAGATTGGACAGAGCCTGTTGTGGAGTTGATATATCCTGTGCCCATCCGTTATCCAGAACCCTCTGAAGTCTGTTTGCAGCAGACACGGGATTTTTTGCTCTTGCCTGGATCTCTCCGTGAGAACCGAAGATATCTCTCATCTGGCCCTTTACAGGTTCCAGTTCCTGAGAGTATTGTTCATAGGCCTTTTCCGCCACTGCTACAAGAGGAGGTTTTGACTGTTCTGCAGTCTGTGTGGTATCCACTTTCTCACTTTTCTGTTCACTTTCCGTTTTAGAAGTTTCTGTTTCTTCGGTAGTAACAGAAGTTTTTTCTGCCACCTGCCCCGTATCAGTTCCGGATGTTTCTTTTCTGGCTGATACAGAAGGATCATGTTCCTGCTCTGTTACAGGAGTAAATTCTTTAGGATTACCTGAAAAAAAATTATGAGTTTCTCCCAGGTGTTTATTTAAAACCGCTGGATCGAGCTTTCTGGCAGATGCCTGCTGTGATGCTGCAAGGGTCTCCCCTGTCCTGACACGATATCGGTTTGCATCTGCTATAAGGTATTGATCCTTATTTACTGTATTTTTATTTATCATCATAAGTAAAATCACCGCCTGATTAAAATATTATCTATTATAAAATATTATAACAAATATTATCAATAAAGATATTAACAAAAAGTTAATTTTTTTTAACATTTTTTTATATTATTAAAGAAGCAATCCCTTCACTAAATATATGAAATTATAAATTTTTTTGAAGGTTAAAAAAAACTATTTATAGAATGTTATACTATTAAATTTATGTGAAAAGAGGTTTTTTATGGAAGAAGAGACAAAACTGGTCAGGGGACTTAATTTATTTGATGCCACGACACTTGTAATAGGCTCAATGATAGGGTCAGGTATTTTCATAGTGCCGTCACTTATGGCAGGGTATATTCCTTCACCGGGATTGATACTGCTCCTGTGGGTTACAGGAGGTGTGCTTACAATCTGTGGCGCTCTATCCCACGCAGAACTGGCCGCCGCCATGCCGAAAGCAGGAGGACCCTATATATATTTAAAAGAAATCTATTCCCCTCTGATGGGATTTCTCTGCGGATGGACTGTTTTCCTTGTCATACAGAGCGGTATTATAGCAGCTGTAGCAGTGGCCTTTGCAAAATATACCGGTGTTTTTCTTCCCTGGATTTCAGAAGGAACTGTACTGTTATCTCTCCCCCATTTCACGTTAAATTCCGCACAATTTATAGGTATTTTAAGTATCTGGATATTAACGGTCATAAATATATACGGATTAAAATCAGGAGCCTTTGTACAGAATGTATTTACAGTTCTCAAAGTAGCATGTGTTTTGATACTGGTTTTCTGCAGTTTTCTCTTTTTCAAAGAAGGAGGTTTAAACCACTTCAGTCCTTTTTTCTCATTAAAACTTGCTGAACAGGGTATAGCTATAGGCCTGTTCGGCGCAATTGCAGTTGCCATGTCAAAAGCTCTATTTGCCTATGACCCATGGTATAATGTTACCTATGTGGCAGAAGAAGTAGAAAACCCTCAGAGAAACCTGCCACTGTCTTTATTTCTGGGAGCACTTGCCACAATGGCTGTCTATGTAGCTGCTACAGTAGCCTATATGTATGTTGTTCCCATAAACCTTATGTCACGTATTCCCGATAACAGAATTGCCGCAGATGTGGCAAAAACAATATTCGGCAATCCCGGCTTATCCTTCATCGCCGCTGCTGTTATGATATCGACCTTCGGCTGTAACAACGGCCTCATACTGGGAGGAGCCAGAATCCTCTATGCAACAGCAAGAGACGGTTTTTTCTTAAAAAAGGCTGCAGACGTTCACCCGAAATTTCACACACCTGTAAATGCTCTTTTATTTCAGGCAATATGGGCTTCAATATTGACCATTACGAATAGCTACAGCGGTCTTTTAACATATGTGTCTTTTGCTTCTCTTCTATTCAGTTCAATGGCTGTATTCGGAATTTTTATATTCAGAAAAAACAAACCTCATGTGGAAAGACCTTATAAAGTATGGGGCTATCCCGTAATACCGGCGTTATATATTTTAATATCCATATTCTTTATAATATTTATTTTTCAGGGCGATCCGAGAAATTCTCTTTTCGGTCTTGGTCTTATAGCCCTTGGAATTCCCGTATATTACCATTTTATAAAAAAATATCCGAAAATTACTACACTATTACCTCATAATGAGTACAGGAAGGGAGAATGTAAAAATGAAAATTAAAGTCGAAAAACCGACAGAAGAACAGATTAAATCTCTTGGTATCGA
>CALARM010001108.1 GCA_937888925.1 uncultured Synergistia bacterium
GCTTTAACTGTTCTCTGGTAATAAGTTTATCCTGAACAGTTTTCACCCTTCTTTTTTCTCTTTTATGCCATTCCGGCTTATAATCTATTTCTATACCGGCACTTCCCGCTTTTTTTATAGCAGCCAGTGCCTGAAGATATCTGCTCTTAGATTTTATCTGAAGTCTTCCTTCTTCGATTAATTTAATAATGGCTGAATATTCTTTCAATGTTTTTGTACTCATACTGAGTCTGTAATAATCCTGAAACCGTTGCCATTTCTCACTTTTGATTTTTTCACTTTCCATAATATCATCTCCTATGAATAACTAATCATATATTAGTTTGTCATATTATAGCAGAAAAAATTTAAAAGATAAAATTTTTCTTTTAAAAAACCTACCTCCTGGTAATCAGGATGTCGGGTATTTCGGGGGAAACAGGGCAAATGTTACGTGGTTAAAAATCTACATATTACTATCTAATGTCATTTTAGATTAAATTGTAATGCAATAGATTTCTAAGTTTAAAACCCCGATTTTCTTGCATTATAAGTGGAAGAAGCTCCTATGTTTCCGGATTTAAAGTTACACCTGATAGATAAAACATATGATTTTAATTAAATTTAGCAGTTACAGATAAAAATAAAGGTAATTTATCATATATCAGATTAGAATAACTTAAACGAACGTTTTATATTGCAAAATATATTTTAGTAAAAATTAAGAGTACATTTATAAAATTTTACTTACGTTTTTCCCAAAATTTAATACCTATTTAAGGTCAAAAAATGGGAAATAAAAAAATGGGAGAGTTTATTATGGCATAAAGCTTTTGATTAAAATCCTACGTAACATTTGCCCTGTTTCCCCCGGAATACCCCAAACCCTTCGAAAAGTCCGGTAGAAATTTTTAAAGTCAAATACTTTTTTCCAAAAATATCAATAATTTTTTGAATCGCTATTTCTATATATAATAGCGAGAGATCTCGAATTATATCTTAGAGATTTTTACTCGATTTTACTACTTCTTACCCATGGTTTATGTTTGACATCATACCAGCCACCCCAAAGTATCCCCGGATATCCTCCATTACCATAGTGTGAAAAACCAGGATCTCTATATAAAGTACCATAAGATGTACTACCATCGACTTCTTTCCACCCAATATATCCGCCGGCATGGGCATCCGTAGTAACAGCAAACCCCTCTTCTATTTGACCATTCTCACCAGTAATAATTAATTTCACCCCCAGGTATTGCTTTGTATACCAGGGAATATATACCGGTGTATCGGTAACTGTTACGGTATAAATTTTTCCTGCTGGTTTTTGATACAGACCGTATTGTTCCTGCCAGGTTCCTTCTATAAAAGATGGATATGAGATTGGTAGATTTGGTAATGTTGGTGTTGGCGTTACTGTTGGAGTTTGTGTTACTGTTGGAGTTTGTGTTGGCGTTGGTGTGAATACCGGAGGCGCCATTACAGTTACATAACAGTAATCACTATAGATACTATTAGGGTCATTGGAATCAGACTGGAAGTAAGCTTTAATTGTTTTATGCCCTGCTGTACTGGTTGTAAGTGTTGCAGTGGAAGTTCCGTCGGCAAGAGTAAACCCGCTTACTATTGGACCTGTCTCGCCAGCTAATGACAGGTAAGTACCTGCATCATTTCCTTCTATTATTTCGAATTTGATGAGCTTACCTTCTACAGGTTTTGGCGGTTTCGGTGTAGATGTACTATTTGGAGCAGGAGTAGGATATACAATATTAAGTTTTGCCGTAATATTGACAAAATTTGAACCTCCAGAGCCAGGAGTAGGGCTACCTCCCGGTGCAGTAGATGTTGGGAGAGGCTCAATATTTGCGTTACGTTTATATAGAGGTGGTAAATTAAGTATTATACTATTCGGGTCTACTGTTAATTCGTAATTGTCTCCTATAGTGCACTGACTTGTCACAATAGTATTCGGATCATCCGGGTCATACTGGTAAGAAGCCTCTATTACATTATATGCCGATGCGCTGGTAAAGTGCACTTTACAGTCACCATTAGGGTCAGTTTCTGCCTGTGTTGCATCCAATTGACCGCTTCCCTGTATTATTTTAAATTTGACTGTCTGACCTTCCAGAGGTTCTGATGTTTTACCTGATGGGTCTGGTATTACTGTAGAAACAGGAAAAGGAGTTCCATACATGAGCTGAAGATTGGCTTTTATATCATATTCATTGGAAGAACCTGCATCTGAGGCGATTATAGAGCGTCCTGTTTGAATTTCAGTAACTGTTGTATTTAAAGCAGTGACCTGGATTAACTTAAGATTAATGTTCTGATTACCAACCTTTAAATCATCAGGACTTCTATATGGATCTGTATGTGCTACTTGTCTTCCAACACGATTTGTGGGATGAGTTTCATCAAAGTCATTAAAAGCTTCTGCATATATCTTGATTTTAATGGCAGGCGGTGGGCCGGTAGTGCCTTGATTGGGTACACCCGGTGTAGGTTGACCGATAATTTTTACAGGGATTATTACATTTTCTTGCCCCCTTCGAATATTACCTGCAGCTACTACTCTACTCCATATACTATTGGGATCACCTGTATAATCAAGTATGTATATGTCTATTATCTGGGTATTTTTAGGAATCGTCGCGCCATTTTTTGAAAGTGTCATACTCCCGTTATTACCCTGCTCCGGCCATTTTACATTGAATGTAATGTATGCAATGTCTCCTGAACCTGTATCTGTATAATCCGGTGCAGGGGTAATCAGAGAAGACGGCTGAGTAGTTTCACTTCCTCCTCCACAGCCGGAAATTATGGCTATGGCAAGCAGGGTTATTATTAATAGTGTTAATAAAAGTTTAACTTGCATTACGAGTCCCCTTTCTTATTGTTTTGGTGAAAATTTCTTGATTGTACATTTTACAGAAGCAACATAAATATTTCCTTTACAATCTATTCTCATATCATTATATGGATTGAAACATAGTTCTCCAGTGCATTCAGTATTCCATTCGGTTATAAAAATCCCATTGGAATAAAATTTCTGGATATGATAGGTATCTTTTCTATCTATACCCAGTAAATATATGTTATCGTCAGCATCTATTTCTAAACCACAAAAAATCAATTTATCTTTATCTTCAGAGTTCCATTTATTTACTAATTTACCGAAAGAGTCAAATTTAGCAACATAGCCATTTTCATAATAGTCAGGCGACGTTAATAAGATATAAATATATCCCTGAGAATCTGCTGCTACATCACCTATTAATACACCAGGTTGTAATTTAGACTTTTCAGGGTCAAATGGATTTAAAATCGATTGTAATTTCCAATTAGCATTATATTTTTCTACATGGATATCTGAGGCTAAATAAAAATTACCATTTTTATCCTTTGTAATATATCTGATAAAGTATGTGTGAAAAGAATCGTATGCCGGCTTTATGGCAATTATAAATTTCCCATTGAGATCAAATTGCTCAATATGGCTGATACAATCACTTGGAAAATTTCCTTCTTTAAAATTGATGTTATATGCTGCACCGTAAGCAATATAAATATTTTCTTTATCGGCAAGAATATCAGTGAGTTGTTCGCTTATAGGATGCTTTCTCTCTAAAAACCAGCAGTTCTTTTTTCTCTTTTTTATTTCAGGAATCCAGCCGGTTATATAGTTCCCCTGTGAATTATATTTTTCTATATTCATACGAGAATCTATCGTATCGTCTGCTATATAAAAATTCCCTTCAGGATCCAGTGTAAATGGAGCATATGGAGACTTCTTAATATTGGGCTCACCTGTAGAGATATAGTCTTTAATTTGAGGAGTAATCATATATTGTACTGTAGGAGTAGCTATATATTTCTCCTCTTTTATACAACCTGTAAGGATAAAACACAATATAAACCATAATATTAATAAATATTTATCCACCACGTTAATCACCTTTTTTCTCAATCGTTACAGTTACAGGAACAGGAAAATAAATATGTTCATTCGGCTCTTTCTGCCATATTTTAACTTTACAGGCTAAACAAAATAGTTGCTCAATCTCTGAATATATTGTCGGGTCAGGATTAACTTTGTAGTAATTTGTTAATGCATTTAGGGCCTCTTCAGCATGCAATGGTGCATTTGGGTCAAAAGATGGTGTTCCTTCAGGTAAAACTGCACTAGGTATTAATATCTTTCCGTTTTGATCTTTAGGACAATTTTTATTACCATACATCATAAAGTAGAAAAAATAATATCCAAAAGGGTAACTCCAATTAGCTATAGAAGGTCTATCTAAACCTATAAATGCTTTGGCAGTATTAAAAGAATTTTTCATATGCCAGGAATAACAACTATTCCAATAGACAAGTGAACCATCAAAATTTGTCGCAGAACTGGCGTTAAGGGAATCTAAATAGTAATTGGTAAGGTCAAGGTCTAAAATCCATCCTTTTTTCCACTTCCCAATCTGAACTTCTTCTTCTATTTCTCTGACACAAAAAAACCACCATCCTTTACTTCTTTTATCGTCAAAAGGAATATACGATTTCTCAATATGCTCAATTACCCACCTGAATATTGGTGTAACATCGTGAGGATTGGTATTCCGAAACAAAGGAGTGCAGGACATTCTAAAAACTGTTCCTGGAGGTACATTATATGGATCGAAGCTATTTTCATCTATATTTACAGGGGCCCCATGAGCATTAATAAAAATTATTCCATACTTTCCCATAGTTTCAAGTGCCTCGGGAGTTAGAATATTATCCCAGGATGATTTTACAACACAGTCAACCCATGGCTCCACGCCAGTATCCCAGTTGAGAACAAAATCTCTACCTTCTACTGGTCTTATTTCTTTTACATTATAATTGTTATCTTTTAATGCTTGTGGAATTTTTCTTTCTACTTGCAACGTTGAAGGTTGTTGCCAATAATAAGGAGATAGTATTATCACATCAGAGTTTTTAACAGTGGTGTTATTAGAACTGGCAGTAAGGCAAGAAAGATGTTTTATTTCCTCTTTCTCAGGTAATGGCTCGCCTGTATCCTCATTCTTTATTATTATTGGATCTGAAGTGGAAATACATATACTCATACCATCTTTGAACTTAACCCATATATCATAAGGATTACCTATTGAAGTGGCACCTGCTATTTCATCGGGTATAGGAGGGCCATCAGGCAGCTGTCCATTAAGCCATTTTATAGTATGTTGATTAGCTTCAATTATACTTAATCCTGTTTTCCATTGGTCATACTGGGAAAGGACACTTCCTAATTTCTCCTTATAAAATTCATCATAAGGAGGACGAGGAGTTGGAGTTACACTCGGTGTAGCAGTTGGAATCGGCGTTGGTGGCACTCCAAAATTAAACCCGGCCACATCTGCATTAAAGAAGTCAATAACCTTCTCTTCTCTGTGTCTTATCTTCTTACCATTTTCAGAAGTCCACCAGGTTGCGATGACGGACCTGCTATGTCCTCGGAATACCTTCGGCAGGCTGTATTGACCTGAAGCATCAATCTTGCAACAAGCCTTCGGCCCCAAGCTATAAACAAAGCCTTTTACCAGTGGCAGTCCACCAGTATAAACCGTACCAGATATACTGGCAGTCTTCTTTATAACCTCAAGGAAAATATTCATACTCTGGCCGGAATTCAGCTTTGCAGTTATAGTGGTATCAACGGGGGTATTCAGACCAGGCTTAATATATACACATCCATACGCCACCTGGTATTTATGTGCTCCGAACAAGCAGAGATATACCGGCTGTGTGATACAGCCTATGGATGAGTTATTCAGAGTAAACCTTAAACCTGCTGATTTAAGATTAATTCCCGGCTCTGCATATACTTTGAATATTACAATCTCTCCTGGGAAGGCAAAGATCTTCTCAGGGCATGATTTAAGCACTGCTGCACTTGTAGCATCAGAGGAATTTATAGAACCTGACGAGGGAAGTGTTTCCACTTCAGCATAATTGTCTTCTCCCAGTGCTACTTCCAGCTTTACATTACTGTCAGTAGCTCCTGTAAGGACTGTATTATCAAAGTGGCCGTCAGAGCCTACAGGTATAGATGTGTCATCATAAGCAGAGCAAAGCTGTGCCTGTGCATTATACTCAGGCAGTGGCTTGCTTTCAGAAAGAGTTTTGTTTAATTGAGCATAAAGTTCCTGTATATCTGCCTTCGCCCAATCTTCCGGGTAGTCCTGCTGCAAAGAATTAGAAAACTGACTGATAAAGGACTCATTCCCTGAAGAATCAGCCTGGCAAGCAGGTACATCGATTACGTTTATACAGGGAACCGTCTCTCCGTCTTCTGTCACAGTGTTATTTATATATAAATAGCCTGAAACATTAACATTTGAAAGTACAGGTGTTGGAGTGGGATTTGTATAATTTACCGGCTCATCAGTGGTGGGATTGGTATTTGGCACTACGGAAGAATTTCCTCCGCCTCCGCAATTTGACAGGAATATAACACAGATAACTGCTAAAACTACAGCCATACAGGTATATAATTTTGTTGTTCTAAACATTTTTTAATAACCTCTCCTCTCAATATTAAAGCAATTTTAGATCCAGATTTAATTCAATTATAATAGCCAGGCAAGCAGCATCTGCTATAAGCATATTCTCTGTGAGACGCTTGCTTCGGGAGGCCAACTTTTCATAGACACATAAAAACTCTCTATGAAAACCTATAATTCTATCCTGTAAAAGTAAAATCCTTCTAATTTCAAAAAAATTCATTCAAAAAAAAAAAAGGTTTATTTATATAAAATTTAAAATACTATTTTCATTTATTTGTATCACTAATTATTCATTAGTGGTATCGAATAGGAAAGGTAATGGTGGAAATGGCTAAAATAAAGGAGATTATTGATAATGATATAGA
This sequence comes from uncultured Synergistia bacterium, assembly GCA_937888925.1. The sequence goes on from CALARM010001108.1 coordinate 6,893, forward strand.
TGATAAATTGAAGAGATTTGATGTAATAACGAACTATTCTCTTGTAGATAAAATTAAGTTTGGATATATTAGAATAATCAGGGCATTAACTTCAATTACGTATTTGTTTTAGTTTTTCTATTTCTTCTACTGATATACCTGTAGCTTTAGCTATTTTTTCTATAGGCATATCCATTTCTAAAAGATTTTTTGCAACGTCTTCTTT
>CALARM010001109.1 GCA_937888925.1 uncultured Synergistia bacterium
TATATTTAAGAGGTTCCTTCTGGCTGTCTTTTATTATTTCAGCAAAAACAGATACTACCTGACCTTTAGTATCTATTTCATGATCCACTACAATTTTCTCTTCTGTAATTGTACTCATTGTTATATTCACCTGCCTCTCCGCCTCAGCACAGTTCATATATATTTATTTCGAACCTGCCGGATTCTCTGGCTCTAAAATATATGATAAAGATAATGGTAAATTTAACTATAAAAATATTATAACAAAAAATTCTGCCTTATTCAAGTATGGTTAGTGAAAAGTGAAAAGTGAAAAGTGAAAAGAATAGGACATTACCCACTATTCACTATTCACTTTTCACTTTTCACTCTAAATATAAAGAAAGATAATTTTTCCTAACAAAGGAATCTTTATATAGATTACAGAATTTTATCAGAAATATTTACCCTTCAGGGGAGATGGGTTTATGAAAAAAAACTGTACCACATGCGGATATGAAAATATTATAATTGCTAAATTCTGCAATAACTGCGGAAATGAACTGAAGGAACGGTTTCATACAGGGAAACCACTGCCGGAAGGAACAATCATTGACAACCGGTATAACATCATAAGTGCCGTAAAATCTTATGAGAGAGGTAATCTTTACAGGGCTTCAGATAATAAACTGGAAAAACTATATTCAATAAGAGAATTTTTCAGCCCCTGTGAATATATAGAGGCAACAATACCATATGATAAAGAACAGATAAATCTGCTTTCCATACTGGAAAAACCTGATACAAGAACAGAATATTTTACTGCCGGTAATTCCTATCATCTTCTTATGCATTTTGCAGAAGGAAAAAAATTAGGACATACAACTGATTTAATGGATAAAGAATCTATTGAAAAATTACTCACTGTGGCAGAGGAAACGGAACTTTTTTTAAATAAAGCAAAATTAATGGCCCCTCTGACCCATACCTGTCTGCCTGCCATAAGAGATTATTTTATCTTTAACGGACGATACTATCTGGTTTTTGATTTTTTAGACGGCGAAGACATGGAAACTATTTTAGCAGGAGACGGTAAAACAGGATTTCCCGAAGAAAAAGTAATAGAATGGACAAAACAGATTCTAGAAGGACTGACCTATCTTTATAAAGAGCATCCCGGTCTTTCTTATAACAATATCACAGGTGAAGATATCTTTCTGGACAGACATGAAAAGATCCGTTTAATCAATCATATGTCAGACAGAAAAGAAGGAAATTTTTCCCGTAATACCGGTACAATCATATACAGACTTCTTACAGGTGCAGACTCGATAAAAAATAAACCTCTCAGAACTATTATTCCTTACATATCAGATGATCTGGAAAGAATAGTAAACATGGCTTTAAAGGGAGAATACAGAGACCCGGAAATCATGCTCCATGATCTGTCTTCAGGACAGTTGCTGACCTGTACCAATCAAATAAAATATCTCTTTGATCTTAAATTTGGTTCATGGGGTACAGGTAAAGGTCTGTTCAATCGCCCCGGAGGACTTGATGTAGATTTAACAGGCAATATCTATGTAGCAGACACTCATAATGATTCCGTACAGAAATTCGACCCTTCGGGAAACTTTCTGACATCATGGGGGAAAAAAGGTACAGGAAAAGGTCAATTCAATCTTCCCTTCGGTGTGGCTGCCGATGAGGAAGGAAATATTTATGTTGTAGATACACATAACCATCGTCTGCAAAAATTTGATCCATGGGGCAATTATATAACAGAATGGGGAAGCGCGGGACAGGGAGACGGTCAGTTCAGTGTCCCTTCAAAAATAGCTATTGACAGGAACGGATATATTTATGTGGCGGACACCAAAAATCATAGAATAGAGAAATTCGACAGTGCCGGAAATTTTATAACTAAATGGGGCACCTTCGGTCATGATGAAGGACAGTTCAACTACCCCAGAGGCATTGCAGCAGACAGCCGGTGTTATGTCTATGTGGCCGACACAAGAAATAATCGTATACAAAAATTTAACGAATCAGGCGATTTTCTGCTGTCATGGGGTGAAACAGGCTCCATGAACGGACAGTTCAAAGGCCCTGAATCAATAACAGTAAACAGAGAAGGACAGGTTTATGTTGCCGATCTTGATAATCACAGAATACAGCAGTTCGATAGTAACGGTAATTTTATAACTTTATTCGGCTCAAAAGGTACTGAAAAAGGACAGTTTAAAGGGCCGGGGGATATAGCAGTAAACAGTGCCGGCGATATATATGTTGCAGATACGGAAAGCCATTCTGTTCAAAAATTCATTTCTCTCGTGGAAGAAAAAAACAAAATAACAGCTCCTGTAATAAGAATAAAAACTCCTTCCGCAAAATATGACAGTCCATGTATCTTCAGATCAAAATGGGGAACCTATGGCTACGGAGACGGGCAATTTATATGGCCATTTTCTATGGCAACAGATAAAAAAGGACATATTTATGTAACAGACTGCGGGAAACATAACATTCAAAAATTTGATTTATCAGGAAATTTTATAAAAAAATTGGGTACGTGGGGTGAAGGGCCCGGTGAGTTTATATGTCCCCAGGGCATAACTGTTGACAGTAAAGATAATGTTTATATAGTAAATTGTGCAAATCACAGAATAGAAAAATTTGACTGTGAAGGTAATTTTATAACTACATGGGGAGAAAGAGGTCCTCTTGAAGGGCAGTTTAATTATCCCGAAGGTATTGCGTCAGACAGAGACGATAATATTTATGTTTCAGATACGGAAAATCACAGAATAGAAAAATTTGACTGTAACGGACATTTTATTGCAGTATTCGGTAAAGAAGGGGGAGAAGAGGGGCAGTTCAGATTTCCTTCCGATATTGCCATAAATAATGAAGGAGAAATTTATGTTGCAGACAGAGGAAATTATAGAATACAGAAATTCGCTTCACAGGGAAAGTTTATATTCCAATATGGTATAAAAGGCAGCGGAAACGGACAATTTGAGCGACTCTGTTCTGTTAGTGCAGACAGAGAAGGAAATGTTTATGCTTCGGACTGGAATAATCACAGAATACAAAAATTCGATAGAGACGGTAATTTTCTCATGTCCTATGGTTCCGCCGGGTTTCATGACGGCAAATTCAAAAAGCCTTCCTCAATTTTAATAGATTATTCAGGTAATCTGTATATTGCAGATACATTAAATCATCGTATACAAAAATTTACCATCCCTGCACCTTCAATAGAAACTGAAAAAGAGACTCTCTGTCCTTTAACCTGTGCATTTACAAATAAATGGGGAGAAGAGGGAGCAGATAACTCGTGCTTTGATTATCCCTATGGTATATGTACAGATGCCCTGGGTAATATTTATGTAGGAGATACCTTTAATCACAGAATACAAAAATTCGATTCTTCAGGGGAATTCATAACAACATGGGGGACATGCGGTTCCGAAGAAGGAGGCCAATTTGTCAATCCCTTTGGAGTATGTGTGGATACGGAAGGAAATATATATGTGGCAGACAGCGATAATAACTGTATACAGAAGTTCTCTTCTTCCTGTGATTTCATAAAAAAATGGGGCACTGAAGGTTCTCTGGAAGGCGAATTTAAAATCCCGAGCGGCGTGGCCGCAGATTTTACAGGAAATATTTATGTAACAGACAGTGAAAACCACAGGGTACAGAAATTTGACTGTCATGGAAATTTCATAAAAGCCTGGGGAGAAGAAGGAACAGAAGAGGGACAGTTTAACGGTCCTTTTGGCATTGCCGTTTCTTCAGAAGGATATATTTATGTGACAGATACACTGAATAACAGGATTCAAACCTTTGACAGTAACGGAACCTTTATAAGGAAATTCGGAGTCCAGGGAAAAGAAAAAGGTGAATTCGAATGTCCTGAAGGTATATGTGTTGACAGCATGGGCCATATTTATGTGGCAGATACGGAAAATCACAGGATACAAAAATTTGACAGGGAAGGCAATTTTATAACCTTCTGGGGAGAAGAAGGGGAGAATGACGGGCAATTCAAAAATCCTTTCGGTATCGCAGCAGATTCTACGGGGAATATCTATGTGGCAGATACGGAAAATCAGCGCATACAGAAATTTTCTCCTGTACCGGAAAAAATAGAAGAAAAAGAAGATATCCATGAAGAAATCATACCTGTTGAAACTAAAGCATCGGAAGAGATAATAGTAGTAAAAGAGATCATTGAAAAACAGGAAATTGAGCCGGCAGAAAACTATATATTTGTAAAACGGTGGGGTAAAGAAGGAAAGAATGAAGGTGAATTCGATAATCCCTATGGAATCACTGCAGACATTACAGGAAATATTTATGTGGCAGACACATTTAATCATTCCATTCAAAAATTTGATTGTAACGGTAATTTTGTAACAAAATGGGGCACATGCGGTGCAGAAAACGGTCAGTTCAACAATCCTTTCCGTGTGGCAGCAGACAGTAAAGGAAATATTTATGTGGCAGATACCATGAATCACAGGATACAGAAATTCGACTCCTATGGCAATTTCCTGCAAAAATGGGGAAAACGTGGTACAGGAGAAGGAGAATTTAATAATCCTTTCGGCATTGCTATTGACGGAGAAGGTAATATTTATATATCAGATACATTCAATCACTCAATAGATAAATTTTCTTCTGACGGAGTATTTATTGAAAAATGGAAGACTGATTACACAGGTGAAATAGACATCAGATTTCCAAGAGGTATTGCGATAGATAAAAAGGGATTTATTTATGTAGTTGACTGGGATAATAGTTCCATACAAAAATTCGATTTAAAGAGTAATTTTATAAAGAAATGGGGAAAACGTGGTTTACAGGACGGAGAATTCAATAATCCCTTTGGCATTGCCGTAGATGAAGAAGGCTTCCTTTATGTAGCAGACTGGGATAATCATCGGGTTCAGAAATTTGACGAACATGGTAATTTTATCACAAAATGGGGAATCCTTGGCTCGGAAGAAGGTCAGCTCAACCGTCCAGGAGGAATTGCCGTGGATAAAAAGGGAAATATCTATGTGGCAGATACGAGAAATCATCGTATACAGAAATTTATGAAACAATGTTAAATGAAAAATACAATGTTAAATGAAGAATACATTTAAATTATTTAGATAAATTGCTTCTCTAATGAAAATTCCTATACATTTAAATTATCTGTGTTCAATTCTTCCATATCCTGTATAAGGTCCAGTTCTTCTGTAAGTTCTTTTGAAGTAATTTCCTGAGTAATAAAAGGTATCTGTGAATTCCCTGAACAGGTATTAACAAATTCATATCTGCAGGTTTTACAGAACTTTGCAAATACTCTGTTTTTATTTTTACATTCGGGACATTCTCTGTATTCAGTTGCAATAGAAGGAAGCTGTTTAAAAAGGCTGAGGCCGAGAACCTTTCTGACATTGCCTCCACAGGTATTACAAAATTTTGCTGTAATTCTGTTTATAGTATTACATGTGAGACAAAAACTTGCCATTTCTATAAAAGTAACGCCACAGGATTTACAGAATTTTGCATGCATGTTGTTATGGGTATTACACTTCGGACACTTCAAGATACTTACCGATTGTTCGACAATGACACGGGGAAGACTCAATCTTCTCAATTTTACCAGATCTTCTCCGCAGCATGTACAGAATTTGGCAGAAAATCTGTTTATACTGTTACAGGCATGACACATGTACATATAATGAGTTGTCCTTGGCTTCACAGATTTTACAGACTTTTCCGGTACAGGTTCTTCTTCAGAAATCTTTTCCGATTTTTCTTCTGTTTCAAATTCTACCTTTTCAATTATGTCTTCCTGTTTCTCTTCGAAGTTATCTACAGCACATTTATCCGTTTCATCAGATTTTGTCTCTTCCACTCCTGCAGGGTTTTTCTTCTCTTCTTCTACAGGCAGGACTTTTTCAGGAAAAAGTGTTGTCTGATTATATATTTTAAACAGTTCAAAATTATTCAGACTTACCACTTCATGTATTTCTTTCAAATCTTTAAAAGAGCTGATAATAAGCCCCATACATGACATAAGAGCAGTTTCTTTATCAAGAATAAATTGCTGTTTATTTACACTTGTCTTTTTATTTTTAGGAAGGCAGAATTTATAGGAATTAATCTTAAGTTGAGTATTGATATATTTATGGAGATCCCTGAATTGAATTGCACCGCCGCAGAAGATTATAGAGTCAAATTTATCCAGTCTGTAATCAGCTCCGAAATATCTCAGGGATTTTGAAATTTCTGTAGCCCAGTCCTTTACATGCATAATTAAAAGGTGAAAAAAGTTAGTCTTTATATTATCTGTTATATTATCATATTTAACCTTTTTAAGTTCTTCTGCATGTTCATAATCTACCATTTCAGCCTGCATAATAGCTTCGGTCACTTTACGGCCTCCATAAGGGAAAACAGTTGTTTGAGCAAGCTGTCCGTCTTTCATAAGAGTCAATGAAGTACCTTCATCACCCATATTTATTATGGCCACATTCTTCTTTTTCATCTCATCTTTTATTATGAGATTGGCAAGAACTGTCATTGCAAAAGGTTCTATGATTATATTATCAGGATTAAGATCTGCCATAAATAAAGTCTTTCTGAGATTATCATAAGCTTTTTTTCTCAGTGCTATTATTCTCACTTTCATATCCCTGTCATTATCATGGTAAGGCAGTATTTGATAGTCAATATAGCAATCTTCTACCGGCAGAGGAATGATTTGTTTCAGATTGGATGATAACATAGAAGGGAGTTTTTCAGCAGAAGTGACAGGAACCTTCAGTGTCCTGATAGCGGAACAATAAGGAGAAATAGAAGCAATAATATCGAAATGTTCCCTGTCTTTCAATATAGATTTTATTGTTTCACTTACTTTTTCAGGGTTAATTATCATACCATTTGAAACAGTATTATCAGGAGTTTTTTTACAGGAGATTAACTTCGGTCCCATATGGCCTTTAGAGTCAACCCCCATCTGTAAAAGTTTTATCTCATGAGAGCCGATATCCAGGCCAATTACTGTAGATAATTGTTGTTTGAACTGATTCAGATTTGATGTTTTTATTTTAAAGATATCGGATAAGAGCGGTTTTTCAGGAACTACAGTAGGATTTTTGGGTAATGTTTCTTTCTCTTCAGTCCGAGTCTCTACTACTTTTATGCTCAAAAGAGCTTCTTTAAATTCTTTTGCAGAAGAAAACCTATTCTCCGCTTCCATTTCCGTAGCTTTAGAAATTATCTCCTGAAGCCCTGGAGGCATATCATCACGATATTTATTCAGGGAAGGGTATATAAAAAGATTTCCTTCCGATTCCGAAGGGTCATAACCGGTAAGAAGTCTGTGCAGTGTTGCACCGAGAGCGAAAATATCACTCTGAGGATAGGCTTTCCCGAGATACTGTTCCGGTGACGCATAGCCTGTTGTACCGACACTTGTTCCCGGGTCTCTTTTCTCAAACACATGGGCAACGCCGAAATCTACGAGTACGACACGATTGTTTCCATGTTCCATAAGATTATCAGGTTTTACATCCCTGTGAATAATCATAGGTTTATAGGTATGAAGATAATCTAAAATATCGCAGATCTGGATGCCCCAGTTAATAACAAGTTCAGGGCTCAGGTAATAATCATTCAGCAGAGCATCATAGAGGATATCTTCAAGGGATTTACCTTTCACATAATCCATAACCAGACAGTATCTTATGTCTTCTACAAAATGATTCTGAACGACCGGCAACCCTGGATGTCTTAATTTGGCAAGTATAACAGCCTCATCTTTAAACTTACTGATTGCATATGCTCTTTCTTCAGGATCTTTAAAATTATCTGTCATAATCTTAATGGTACATAACGTATCAAGATTATTATCCCTGGCAATATAGAGTATAGCCATACCGCCTGTTTCAAGGGTCTGAATAATTTCATATCTGCCGCTGTGAAGTAATACACCTGGCTCCAGTGTGAGGGGAATATTGTTATAACCGCAGAACTGGCAAAATACAGATTCACTGGTAATTTCTTTACCACAATAAATGCAACTGGACAACGTTTAAACCTCCCGTCTCCCTATACAATTCGCTTCAGTCACCACATTAATTCTTTAATTAACCACTCCTCTGAAAAAATATAAAATACATTACATCTCTTCAATGACTCCATCATACCAGATGACGGGAGATAAAAATCAAAATTTTGTATACTGCCTGTTCTGAACAGGTCTGATATTTTATTGACCTTATAACGAAATGGTATTCTTTAATGGATCGGCTCAAGCCAGGATAAAATATTCTCGGTTGTAAAAAAATAACCATATCATATTTACAATCGTAACGCGTGACGCGTGACGCGAGGACAATAACCATAATTTGCCTGAATTATTTTCTTACAGTCCATGACCAATAAACATACAAAGCAGTATATATTTAACGTTTGCACAAAAAAATCCTTCTAAATTTTTTTTATTTTTTCATAAATTTGAAAATAAAACTCTTTTCGACTGTGTCATAAATTTAATGTACAGGAATTTTCAAAAAGGGTATGTGCTTCTTCCGATTTGATAGCTCTTAATATTATTTTCTTACCTGTCCAGCAGTTAATCATACAAATCTCTTTATCAAAAACTAAACTTTCCATATAAGATTTTCTGCATACCAGCTTATAAAAATTTCCGCAAGGATAAGATCTCTCAAAAAAGCTCTCTTCAGATAAATTTTAATAAAATCAAAGGTATCTTTTATGAGTTTTTCGAGATCAGATGGAATCTCATAACCTCTGGATTTCAATCTGCAGATGAACGCCACTCCGCCCGTAAGAGCATCAGGTGATTTCATTTTTATTCTTTCGCCGAGCATCTTCACCAGCAGTGGATCTAATGATATATGTTCCCATCTGTCCAGAAGTCTGATAGCTTTTTTATTTATTTCCGGATCCATTATATCAGAAATAATGCCGGAGCTGTTTTTACCTGTAACAAATATTTGATCTTCAGAATTAATCCATTTTAAAACAGGTAAATAAAGAGACTTATGCCATATTTGTTCAAGCGGCATTCTTGCCTGAATGGTATTACTCTTCAATATATCTTTCAGCCATTTATTTACAGACATAGAATCTCCTGAAGAAGAAATTATACATGGGAATTTATCACGTTTCTTTTTAATAAACATCCAATCTTCTTTGCCATTTATATCAGACAGAGTAAGTTCTATTTCAGAAGGCATATTATACCAGTCAGACGGGCTATAAGTATAAAACAACTCTTCCACTGTATTATCAAAACTTGAAGAAATTACTTTCAGAATCATTCTGGTTTCGCCATCGTCTTTTACATTCCACTGAGAACCTTCAGAAAAAGGTATGAGGTGTATAATTATTTCCCTGCCTATTAAAGATGTGAATTTATCAATAAAATATCTGCTTTTATTGTTGTAAAAGAGACAGGTAAAGTAAGACCATGGAATTAAAGAGAGTTTTTTTTCTTCTT
>CALARM010001110.1 GCA_937888925.1 uncultured Synergistia bacterium
AGTCCAGTCTGGCACAGACTCAGAAGATTGCCGGGCTTGGCAGTTACGAATCAAATCCGGCATCAGGGAAACTTATATGGTCTGAAGAGACTTTTCGAATTACAGGAATGGATCCTCTCCGGGGAGAGCCTTCTCTGGATGAATATATAAATATGATCCACTCTGAAGAAAGATTTACTGCAAAAGAAAAAATAAATAAAGCAATAAGAGAAAAAAAATCCTTCGATTTTGAATACAGAATAATACTTCCCGACGGTTCTTTAAAATACATCCAATCTATCGGTCATCCTGTTATAAATGATAAAGAAAATGTAAATAAAATAGTGGGAACAATTATGGATATTACGGAAAGAAAAAAGGGAGAAGAAGAAAGAAAAAAAATAGAAGAACGTTTGAGATTTGTTCAAAAGCATGAAAGTCTCGGGAAAATGGCTGGAGGTATTGCCCACGGATTTAACAATATACTTGCAAGTATCCTGGGATATACAGAAATAACCCTTATGGATCTTCCTCCTGCTTCAAAGGTAACAACCTATATCAAGCAGATAGAAAAATCAGTATACCGCGGTTCGGAAATAACAAAACAAATGCTTTCCTATACAGGTCACGGAAAATTCATACTTGAGTCAATAGAGATATCAAAACTAATCAGAGAAATGTATCAATTTATACAAATAACAATTTCAAATAAATGTAACGTTGAATATGTTCTGGAAGAAAATCTGCCATATATAAAAGGAGATAACGACCAGATAAGACAGGCCATAATGAATCTCATAATGAATGCTTCTGAAGCGCTGGAAGATAATAATGGTATAATTACTCTAAAAACGGGTAAAATAATATGCAACAGAGATTATCTCCATGATAAATACCAGGAAGAGAACCTTTCAGAAGGCCTTTATATATATCTGGATATATCAGATACAGGATGTGGCATGTCAGAAGATACTATGAGTAAAATATTCGACCCGTTTTTTACTACCAAATTTCCGGGAAGAGGTCTCGGCCTTGCAGCAGTTCATGGTATTATCAGAGCTCACAAAGGAGCTATAAAGGTCTTCAGCAAAAAAGGTGAAGGGACAACCATAAAGTTACTCTTCCCTGTTTTGAAATCTTTACAGGAACAGAAACTAATAAAATCAAACATTCAGACTAAAGGTAAAACGATACTCATAATTGATGATGCAGAAGATATCTGTACAATAGTAAACAACATCCTTCAAAGAGTCGGCTTCAGAGTAATATCGGCACCTGACGGCCTACAGGGTCTGAAACTGTTCCGCGAATATACGGAAGATATATCTCTCGTAATACTCGATATGACAATGCCTGTTATGGATGGGAAAAAAACCTTTCAAGAATTGAAACTCATAAAAAGTGATATACCTGTTATAGTTACAAGTGGATATAATGAAGAACAGGCCATAAAAACCATGGGAGTTTCAAATATTGCAGGTTTTATCCAGAAACCTTATAAAAGTAATAATTTAGTGAAATTGATAAAAAAAGTAATAGACAGGCAAGTATAAAGGAATTGCAGTAGACTAAAATTTATATCTAGTATATAAATTTTGCAGGAAAAATAATATACTCCAACGAATTTATTTTAAACAAAATATTTACCAGGAATAAAATTACATAAAAATCCGCCATTCAGGATAATGGGGTTATAATTCTATAAAAAGCAGGCTAATTTCGGAGAAAATGTTATGAAAAAAATCATTGTAATTGAAGACATAGAATCTATGAGGGCATTAATCATTACGTTACTTCAATCCAATGGTTTTGAGGTAAAAGGCACAGGAGAAGGATTTAAAGGGATTGAAATGATAAAAGAATACATACCTGATCTGATTCTGTGCGATGTAGATTTACCTGATACTGACGGTTATGAAATTTTAGGCACAATAAGACAGGATGAAACTCTATCTATAATACCATTCATTTTCCTGACAGTTCATGCCAACAGCAACGATATACGTCATGGTATGTCCATCGGTGCAGATGATTATATAACAAAACCTTTTACGGAAAAAGAACTTATTTCTGCAGTAAAAGCAAGACTTAAGAAACAGGAAATTCTAAGCAAACATTTCCTTTTAATGGCAGATGCATCTCCTGTTATGATCTGGTTATCAGGCCCGGACAAATCATGTACCTATTTTAATAAAAGATGGCTTGACTTCAGAGGAAGAACTATGGAAGAAGAAAAGCATAACGGATGGATAGAAGGTCTTTATCCGGAAGATATTACTCCCTCCATGGAAGCCTATAGAAAAGCTTTTAATGAAAAAAAAGATTTAACTATAGAATATCGCCTGAAACGTTTTGACAACCAGTACAGATGGATTCTTGAAACAGGTAATCCCTATGTTGATTCCGATGGTGCCTTTGCAGGTTACATTGGTTCCTGTATAGATATTACGGAAAGAAAACAGATGGAAGAAAAACTGGAAGCTTCCCTGAGAGAAAAAGAAATTCTCCTGAAAGAAATTCACCACAGAGTAAAAAATAACCTTCAGTTTATTTCCAGCCTTTTATATCTGCAATCAGTAAACATAAAAGACTGTCAGGTTCGTGATATATGCAATGACATAAAAAATCGTATCTCTATGATGGCAAATATTCACGAACATCTCTATCAATCGGAAAATTTTTCCTGTATTAATTTCTCCAAACAAATAAACAGTCTTGTAAATAATATATATCAATCATACAGCGGTAATTCAAAAAAAATAGACTTCAATATAAAAGTAGAAGATATAGCACTCGAACTGGATATGGCAATATCATGCAGTTTAATTCTGAATGAACTTCTTACCAATTCTTTTAAATATGCCTTTACAGATAAAAATGACGGAGAAATTTCAATAGAATTTTACCGTAAAGATAAAAAATATATACTTGTCTATAAAGATGATGGAAAAGGTCTTCCCCATGACATGGATCCTTTTAAGAATAAATCTCTGGGACTACACATAGTAAAACTTTCCGTAAAACAGATGGATGGTAATATGGAAATAGACAGAAAGAAAGGGATAAAATTCAAGTTTGAATTTTCGGCAAATGATAAAGAGCATGAAAATCTCATAAGAAGTGTATAAACCGGGGTTATCTGCTTTATTGTAAGAGCTTACAAAAAATATATGCAGTAAAAGGAGTAACCTATGAAAAAAGGTAAAATTCTTATAGTAGAAGACAATCTCATAGTAGGAGAAAGTATCCAGCAAACACTTGAAGATTATGAATATAATGTACCTGAAATAGTTATTTCCGGGGAAGAAGCCATTAAAGAAACAGGAGAAATAAAGCCTGATTTAATATTGATGGATATAAAATTGAAAGGTGAAATGGACGGAATTACTGCTGCAGAAAAAATACACTCTAATTTTGATATACCGGTAATATATTTAACAGCCTATTCAAGTAATTCTTTACTGGACAGAGTAAAACTGACCGGTTCCTATGGGTACATACTCAAACCCTTCAAAGAAAAAGAATTAATATTTAATATAGAAATGGCTCTTTATAAGCATAGAATGGAAAAAGCTCTGAAAGAAAGTGAAGAGAGGCTTAATCTGGCTCTTTCCGAAACAGGATTGTGGGACTGGAATATGGCAACAGGTATGATTTATTTCAGCCGCTTTTATCATACAATGATCGGTTATGAAGCGTATGAGATACCACCTTCTTATGATATGTGGAAGACTCTGATTCACCCTCAAGAAATAGAAAAGTTCGAAGATTCTATCAATGAGGTAATTGAAAATAAAAAAGAATTTTATGAAATAGAATACAGAATGAAAACAAAAACAGGGGAATGGAAATGGATTTTAAGCAGAGGGAAAGTAGTGGAAAGAAATGAGGAAAAAAAACCTGTCAGAATGATAGGAACTCATACTGATATTACGGAGAAAAAGAAGACAGAAGAAGAAAATAAAAAAATCGAGGAACGTATCAGATTCATACAGAAACATGAAAGTCTTGGTAAAATGGCAGGAGGTATTGCCCATGGATTTAACAATATTCTGGCAAGTATACTCGGCTATGCTGAAATAAGCATTATGGAAACCTCTCCTGATTCTCCCATAAGATATTATCTTCAAAAAATACAGAAAGCCACACACCGTGGTTCTGATATAACAAAACAGATGCTTTCCTATACAGGGCATGGAAAAGTCACATTGCAGGAAATAAATCTGCCCGAACTGATTAAAGAAATGCATCAATTTATAGAAATAAGCACATCAAACAAGTGTATCTTTAAATATGATATAGAGGAAAACCTTCCCACTATTCATGGAGATGCAGGACAGATACGACAGGTAATAATGAATCTAATACTGAATGCTTCTGAAGCAATAGAAAATAACAGCGGAACAGTTACTTTAAAAACAGGCAAAATCTTATGTGATGTACCATATTTATGTAAAAATTACCATGAAGAAAATCTTTTACCCGGAACTTACCTGTATCTTGACATATCAGATACAGGATGCGGTATACCGGAAGAGATTCAAAGTAAAATATTCGATCCCTTCTTTACGACAAAATTCCTGGGAAGAGGCCTGGGACTCGCTGCAGTACACGGCATAGTCCGGGTTCATAGAGGTGCCATAAAGGTTTTCAGTAAAAATGGAGAAGGAACGACAATGAGATTGCTCTTCCCTGCCCTGAGATATTTAAAGGTAAAAGAAAAGGTAAAAGAAGTTATTGTGCCGGAAGTTTATGTCAGTGGAAAAACTGTTCTTGTAATTGATGATTCAGAGGATATATGTACAGTGGCAGGTAAACTGCTCGGCAAAGCAGGTTTCACAGTAATGACCGCTTCCAATGGTCAGGAAGGGCTGAAAATATTTCGTGACAGTTGTGAAGATATTTCTCTCGTAATACTTGATGTAGCTATGCCTGTTATGAGCGGAGAGAAAGTTTTTAAAGAACTGAAATTTATAAAAAAGGAAGTACCTGTTATAATTACAAGCGGTTATAATGAAGCTTATGCCATGAGTAGATTCGGTAAAACAGAAATTGCAGGTTTTATTCAAAAACCTTACAGAGGACATGACTTGATAGAAATAGTACAGAGTCTTACGAAAAAAATAACCTGACACTGTAAGGTTAATTGATATTTAAATGAGTAGTGAGTGGGAAGTTCCCCATGCTCACTACTCACTACTCACTCAAAATAGACTTCCGGGATAACCCATTCTTCTATAATAATTATAGTAAAATTATTCTGCTGAAATCCATGAAAACTGCTTCAAACTGTTCTTCCACAGCCATACTGTTATCACAGGGTAAACTATAAAAATAGTTATTATAGTTCCTGCAATATAATAAGCCTGTACGGAATTTCTGGAAAATTCTTCTGCGAATAAAATCAAACTGAGACTGGCAACAGGATTAAAAAAAAGAGGAGAAAAAGACACTATTTCTCTGTGGGTATAATCACATGGCATATAGATAGAAGCCACACAGGATAAGACCATTGACATAATAAAGGTACCGACAATTAAAACCCCCATAATAGCACTTACCCATGAATGAGATTGTTGAGAATTTTTAGTTTTTGTAGAAGACCAGAGGCCTGTTATTACTGTAAAAACAGTAAGCCCCATGGTAAACAGATATACTGTAATCAGTTTAAAGAAACTTATTCCTGTACATATACCTGCAAGGAAAAATATGGGAAATAAAGCAGTCAGTTCCCATGCAAGAGGATAAAAGGCTATCCAGAATTTACCGGATAAAATCTCTCCGGGAGACATGGTTGTGCTGATAATACTGTCAAATGTTCTCTGTTCTTTTTCTCTGACAATAAGGCTGAAAGAATTTGAGATTGCCCTGTAGCAGAAATAGAGTATCTGCAGATAACAGGAAAAAATAAAACTTCCCTTTATTACCTCAACCTCTAAAGTCTTATTATCCATATACATTATTAAACTGGTAACGACCATGGGTATCAAAAGAAGACAGAGATACCAGATACCGGGTGGTAAATAACGAAATCTTCTGCGGCTGTTTATTCTGTTCTGAATAATTTTATCTTTTATATAGAGGGGATTTTTATTTATTTGAGAGATGAAATTTAGCATTTACTTTCACTCCTTTTAGTTTCATAACGCGTGACTGGTAATTTCACTTTTCACTACTCACTTAATTAGCTTTTACATCAGTATATTTCAAATATATATCTTCAAGTTTTGGTTTTTCTCTGGAGAAAGAAACTATATTAAAATCCTGACTCATTAATTCCTTTAACAGTAAGGTTGCTTCTTTATCATCTCCGAGAAATTCAAAAGACAGATCATCACCTTCCCATATAAGGTGTCTTATAAGTTTCTGAGAGGCTAAAAAATCCCTGGCTTCTTCCCTTCTGTCCAGAAGACTTATAAGATAAATGGTATAATCTGAGATTTCCTTTTTAAGGCTATCTTTATCTTCAAATTTTATCATCTTCCCCCCCTCGATTATGCCTATTCTGTTACAAAAATCCTCTATATCTTCCAGAATATGAGATGAAATAATAATAGTTTTTCCTTTTCTTCTCAGATCTTTTATTATATCCCTGAGTTCTATTCTTGCACGGGGGTCAAGACCTGATGCAGGTTCATCCAGAAGAAGTATGGAAGGATTGTGGAGAAGTATTCGAGCAAGAGACAGCCGCTGTTTCATACCGCGGGATAATGTTTCTATTTCCATGTTTTTTAATTCTGTTATACCTGCAGTCTCAAGAGCTTCGTCAATAACAAATGGACGTAATTCCTCTTCTATGGAAAAAGCTCTTGCAAAAAAGTCAAGATACTCACTTACGAGAAGATTATCGTAAAGCCCCAGAAAATCAGGCATAAAACCTACCAGTTTCCGTATTTTTTTTAAGTTCTCATAAGGAGAGATGTAGGTAAGTGAAATACCGTTTATATCCACTTCTCCTCCATCTTTTTTTAGTAATGTAGCCAGTATTCTTAATGTTGTAGTCTTACCTGCACCGTTAGGGCCTATAAGGCCGAAAACATCGCCGGGATAGAGGGAAAAACTCATGTCATTCACAACTATATGTGATTGAAACATCTTCGTAAGACCTCTCACTGTGATGATCTCTTCAGGACTTTCATCCATAATTATTTTCCTTTCCCATAATACTGTTTTAATTTTATATCATAAACTGCTGAATTGCAATATATTTATCTCTAAAATAAAATACGAAGGAGTGAACAAAAAGTTCACCCCTTTTTTTCAGTCAAAATTTACTTCAGAGACTGTAAGAAAATAACTCTGTCAAACTATGGTTCTTGTCCTCGCATCACGCGTCACGATTGCAAATATGATATGGTTATTTTTTTGCAACCCTTAGTACCGCACCAGGTAAATTAGTAACCATTTTATCAGCTTCTGCCTGACA
>CALARM010001111.1 GCA_937888925.1 uncultured Synergistia bacterium
AAGACATTTCAGTCTATACTCAGACAGTCCGGATTATGTAAAGAGGATTTTTATACAAAATGAAACATATTTCACTTTTTAGAATATAGCTCCATATTGTTTTAAGATTAGTTTTTCCTCTTCACTGGCCTCTAAATCTGAACTGAATTTTACTCCCTGAATAAATAGACCAAAAATATTTTGAATCGTTTTTAAACACTCTCCGGTTTTTACATCCCATTCTTTGATTTTATTATCTTTTCCTCCAGAGATAATTTTCTCCAGATTCCAGCTGTATCTGATAGAATTTACTTCATTAAACCTTATTTATATATTTATCTTCTGAGTTTTATCCTGGAAGGCCGTGGAAGTATGAGTCGATTTCTGAATTCATTCAGTTGCATATAATCTGTTTCTCCCTGATTTTCCAGAGTTACTCCTCTGTTGAAATTTAACATGGCCATCAGGTCTTTTAATCTGTCAACTTCCCAGAGGCTGTTTTTATTTTCCCCTGCTTTTTCAAGGACATATTTTTCAAAATCCTTTTTGAATTTATTAATATCTTTAGATTCATTAATATCCCATTCTCCGAAAAGACTTTCATAACGCTTTTTACGATCAGATAAAAATAGTTCCGGAGTAATTTTTACAGAACCAAGCCCCAGAGCCTTACCCATTCCCATTTTATGACAGCATCCCTGAGGCAGATCAAGGGCAAATAAAAGGGCTCCAAGTTCCACATCTGAAAGGTTTTCAAAACGAATTTTTCCTGCAAATTTTATTCCTTCCCTCACAGGGTTAATCCTGGTATATTGTTTAGGGGAATCCTGTATCTCTTTCTTTTTTCCTTCCCAAATTTTCCCGGATTTATGCCAGTAAAGTTTATATCCCCTGATTGATGCATCGCTATTGTAATGGTTTAATTTCTTTTTTTCATCAAAAGTCTGTACAAGATAATGCTGAAAAGTTGTAGGCTTTGGGGAAGATAAAATTTCTGGTGTTTTTTCACCTATTAAAATACTATTTTGTCCATCCTTCAGAAAAGCATCTTCAAAAAATACTCTCCCTGCAAAAGTTTCCTCGTTACCGAAAATGGCTTCTGTAATATCAATCTTATTAGGATCCTGTAACTCTTCAGGGATGTGTTCTCCTATGGTTTTTTCATAGGCAAGTCTGAACATACCTGTATGACCAAAGGATTTGACTTTTCCTTGATTATCTAAAATGTAGAAACAGGGAATACTATCACCTTCATCTTTTAATTTTTTCAATAGATCGGCATCTTCCTGCCGATTAACATCATCTTTATAATTTTTAATCAGTTCCTCAATTTTAAGAGGCTGAGTATTTGGATCTTCATCATTAATAACCCAGTGGAGATGTTTTTTATTGCCAAATTCTCCAGAAGCAATAATATAACCTTTTACCTGATGATTGTTACTTTTATTTTTGCTGACAGAAGTTAATTTTGCATATTTCAATGGATATGGAACTTCCTTACCTTGTCTATCTTTTCTATAATGCGTATGTTTTTTAGGTTCTACAGGTTCAAAATAAACTTCTTTATAGTTAAAATTAGGTACAATAAAATTAGATGTTCCATCAACTATTTTTGTATTTTTATTAAAATTAACTCTATATATCTGGGTTCCTTTTATTGTTTTTGAAGGATATATTTTATATTCATTATTATTGACTTTTTTCAATATACCGGCCTTTATTTTTGGATAGTAATTATCATTTTCATTGACCATAATTTTTTTATAATCTGAGCCCAGTGTTGATGTATCCGCAACAGCTCTAAAATATAGTCTTCTTTTATCATCACAAAATCCAAATTTACCGAAGCTTACAATCTCTACTAAATTTCTTATCATTCCCCGTAATGAACTTCCAGGAATTCTGGTTTTATTCCCTGGATTGAAAAAATCTGGATTTATAAATATTTCATTTTTTTTCTTTGCTTCGTCATCTTTCTTCATCTCATCTTCAGTGAGAGTATCTCGTATGTACAGAGATGTTTTTGTTTCAAGTTCAACCTCAATCCATCCTGTATGTCTTTCTTTATAATATTTATTAAAGTTCGGAATTTCGGAATAGTTCGTAATTACTTCCATTTCTTCTTCTATAAAACTCAATTTGTTCAATTTATTATTTAGTTCTTCCAAAGAAAATCCTCTATTTATGAGAGAATGTAACTTTTTTAGTTTATCACCGGAAATTTTATTTTCAAGATTTTTTATAACTTCATCTGTTATTTCGAACCATGTCGGAAGTTTCTCTGCCTCTACGAAATGTTTATTCAAAGGGATAAAATTATAAGGTGCTCTGGCCTGTCTATCCTGGTGAGAAATATTATCTAAATGATCTATTTTCATATCTGTATTTACCTCTATAACTGAAGATTTATTTCTCTTCTCAGTATTGTTTTCTATTTTTGATGAAGATGTATTATTGGGAGTTCCATAAATGATTTTATCTTTTGTTCGTACCAGATCAATTCTTCCCTGAGTTCTTTCCACCTCAACTATTGTACCGTCAGCAGGCATATCATCCGGTTTAATTCTGGGACAGGTCATTGTTTTACCACTTTCCATAAAATATATATCTGCCGCCCATCCTTTTTTTGTTTTCTTTATTATTAATTTCCCTTTTTCCATTAGTAAAACCTCCACTAATCTAAATCATCTCTGTCATCTGTAAAACTTACAAATCTTGTATCTATATATGTGGCCTGATGAACTTTATTGTAATCTATATAATTACGGGTTTTAATGAAAATTCGTTTTCTTTTATCTCTTTTAATATCAATATTCAAATCATTGAAAGGAAGAACAAGAATAGTTCCTCTTTCTTCAGAAATTTTTGTAAAACCATCTAATGTTTTATTATCTGTTCTTGTTCCAAATAATACCTGATGGGCTTCCACTGCCTCAGTATTTTCTCCATCACTATCTATCCTCAATCTTCCTTTAAGCCCATCACTGCCTCGCCAGATAAGTAATTCCTCTGTCTTATTAAATACTCTTATCCTCTGAAGGTATTTTTGTTCAAAAGCTTCACCATTATAAAATATGAATTTTCCATTTTCATATCTGCCTGCTAAAACTACATAATCCATATAGGCAACCACAAAGGATCTTATTTTTATATGTTCCGATATGATTCTTTCGACATCATTTATTTCAGGAATTGCCCTGACTTTTGAATTTATTTTTATCAGTTCCAATCCGTTATTTTTCATCATTTTTCACCTTCTTCTTTAATAACTTACAAGGGCTTTAACCAGTTCTTCAAGTCTTTCTTTTGCTTCTTTTGATATTTTATTATGATCACTTTCTATATGAACATCATGAGTATTCCAGGAAATATCGGCATAAGAACCATTAAAAACTCCTCTGCCTATATTTTTTTCTCCTCCCACTGCAAGGTCGCCTGTCCAGAGGTCTTTTAATACAAGAAGTATCAGCCCTGCTTCATAGGGTTCATATTTATTTATCGTAATCTTTACATTCCTTACCTTATCTTTAAAGTCCGTATATACAGGCATTGTGTCAAAAAGGGCAGATTCTATTGTTCCTCCTGTAAAACGGTCTATCTTTATCCTGTTATTAACTTCAGAGATAAATTTAGGTAAAATAACTTCTTCAACTCTTATTTTACCTTTTCTGGCTTTAGTAGATCTTTTTTCATCATCTACATTCCCGAAGAGTTTTTCTATTATATCAACCGGTTTACCAAGAGTATTTATAATCCTTTCTGCTCTTGCCCTGATTGCCCCTTTAAGAGAACTTCCTGTAAGGACATTCTCTCCATTGGATTTAATATGAACTGCATCGGGTTTTTCTGGATCGTCCGAATAGGAACGTATTATAAGAGAACTTTTTAAATCGAAGGTGGCATCTATCGAGAAATGTTCGCTTTTAATAGTAAAAGGTGTTTCTGAGATTACACTTTTCTTTGAAAAATCACTTTTTAGCCATCTCAGGACATCTTCTTTTTTAGAAAAATCAAAATCATATAATTCTTTTTTATTAAGTCTCATTTTACCAAGTCCATTATTGGTTTTTGCCCCTATTCGAATATTTTCTCTCTCCAGTTCCTGGCAGATTGTAGTAATCATTCTATGAATGAATTTTTTATCTGAATAAGAGACTTCTATATTTAGATTGAATTTTGCCCCTCTTTCAATAATCTGATAATCATATTTGCCTGTATCTTTAACTATCCCTTTTGTATTATCAATCCTTATACCATCCCTGATTTTAATGGTAAATTTATTTATACAACTCAGATCAGAGCAGAGAATGGAACTCTGATGTACTCTGGTAAAACCCCAGAAGGTTTCCTTTTGATTTTCAGTAATATCATCTGACTTTATATAATGTCTTAAAACACCGATGAAAGATGTGGCCGGTATAAATGGTTTTTCATCTTTATCCAGAATTACATCTATATCACTGAAATCATCATTACTGCTTCCTATAAGTGCTGGAGAAAGGAGTTCTATTTCCCCTTTCAGAATAATTTTTCCGTCTGACATATTATCTGTCTCCTTTCTCTTTTTTTCTCATAGTTGAAAAGAATGTTTTTAAATATAGCCGGTAAAGTTTATCACAGAATTTAGGATCACCTGCCGGTGAGAAATTTATTTCTTTCGATAAGTCCCTTATATGTTCTTTTCCATTTAATATTTTATTTATATCAATCTGATAAGTTTCTAGAAATTTAAATAAAGTCTCTTTATTTGTTCTGCATCCATCCAGTTTATCTCTGGCAGTCTTTCTTAATTTACTCAGTTTATTGTGAAATTCTGCCTGATTACACTCACCAACCATCATTTCCAGTTTCCCTAAGAGGGATTTTGTCGGTAATTTCTTGAAATCTCCTGCCTTTGTCATTGCACTCAATTTAATTTCTCTTCTGATATATTCTTTTACAGATTCTTCTATAATCTGTTTTGTAAGAGATGGTATATTGAAATCTGGCTTTGCAGTTTTTTTCTTTTTTTCTTCCTCCTTCTTCAATTCTTCTTCCTTCTGCCATCCGAATACAATTCTTCCAAAGCCTTCATGCCTTCTTTCTCCTGCACCTTCGGACTGAAGTTTCAGGATTCTTTCTTTATCTCCCTGTGGGATTTCAACAAGAAAGGTTGAACCTGCCTGAAAGGAAACCTCTGAAGGTTTTCTCAGATGCCATACTGATACAAAGTTTTCTATTTCCCCTGTTCTTATAAATGATTTCTTAATCTTTAATCCAAGATATTTCTCCAGAATGTTTAAATCTGTCGTTGAAAAACCGTTATCATTATAGATTATGAGATCTGAAAGTAATGTTATAGAAGCTTCTTCTTCTATATCCAGACCTTCTATTTCAGAAGTAAACTTTTTTATATCTCTATCTATTTCTACTTTAATCCTTCCGTATTGAGCGTTTTTCGAACGTCCCAGATAGGCAATTTTTTCTTTTTCAAAGGTATTTATAAACTCCTTTAAGTCTGTTTCACTGCCTGTTATATTGCCTTCAAATATCTGTCCTTCATCAAGGGATTCATAATTGAAAATCAAACCTTCTTTACTTATTCCTGTCTCTCTGACTCTTGCATGATGAAAATTGAGAGATTTTTTTATCTTACAGGTTTCCACCGTTTCATCTTCTATATATCCAAATCCCTGAAGGACTTTAGTTTGAATATCTTCATGGTCATCTTCTTCTATAAATAGTAAATCAAAGATCTTCTGTTCGTCATTTTTTTCATGCTGAACAGACAGTGGAACAGGAAAATAATTCTTTTTCTTCCCATATTTATCAACATTACTTATATAACCACCGGTAAACTTCAAATCTCCTTTTAAAAACCACCTGTAGAAATTGTCATCTTCATGGGCTTTATTTTTAAGATTTTTCTTCTTTATATAATCGGAAGCAAAAATACCAAGGACTGAATTTCCATTTATGAATTCACCTGTATTTACCGTATTTATATCTCCCACATTTGTAGTTATAAGAACAGGTGAGAGGGTTGTTATTCTGTAAGTTATTTTGTGCATATCGTTTCCAGCCTTTCCAGAACAGATATTTTAGATGAACCTTCATAGAGATTACATTCTATTTCTCCAAAGCCACGGTTTCTTTTTGTGCCAATATGTCTCATATTTAAACAGGCGAGTGAAAGAGTATCTATGATAGAAGTGTCTTCAACCTGAATTTCTCCTGTAAATTTATGACCTTTTTTTATAACCCTTATTGTCCTTAATGAGTGATCCTTTGCCACACCTGTGTCTTCATTAATAGCTGTCTGCTGCCTGATCTCTGTGAAGAAATTTATTATAGACTCTTCGGAGAGTAAGTTACTCTTTTTATAATATTGTAACCATGCCTTATTGGCCTGATAGTCTTCGATCGTTAAATTAGAAAAATATACAGGGCATGATTTTTCCTGTCCTTCTTTACCGAAGGTATTATCTATATCCAGAGGAAAATTTATTCCTGAACTATTAAACATTTCAGAAACTTCTGTTGCCGAGTCCCTGAGACATCCTTTTATTCTTTTAGCGGGAATATAAGGGAGTCCGATTTCATCAAATACTATATCAGTATCGATAATCGCTCCGAATCCTTCTCCTGAACCTGTAAGAGTACTTGATTTAAGTGTTATTTCAATCGTGAGAGTTTTCATTTAAGCCTTCCTTTCTTTTAATAAAAAAGATGGATAGAATTCCATAATTTCAATCATATCAAAATAAGGAGTTTTCATAATTTCTTTATTTTTTTCACCTTTACTGCTAATATAAAGACTGAATTTATCATTTCGTCCTGAAAAGTCCGGAAGATTTCGTTCTCTATATTTTTGTTCAATAACAAATTTCCTGGCAGATTCTTCTCCTTCTGTTAAGACTTCTCTGAGTTCTTTTATCTTTAATCTGGGAAATTTTTTCAGTTTTGCCGTATTATTTATGAGACTATCAAAATCATATTCTTCTTTTGTATGTAATCTATATGGTCTGAATAATAAATCTCCTCTGTCTGATTTATAATGGCTGTCTCTTATTTCCTTAAGTGTTCCTGAAAAACCACCGTAAGCCATATGAAAATCAAGCCATGAACCGTCATCTTTCTCATTATGTCTCTTTTTCTTTGCATTTGAACATAACTGCTCTGCCAGTTCATAACCTCTGTAAAATGGGAATTTTGTCTTTGTAATTGCAATACCGGCGCAGGAACTCAGTGGTTTATTGTCACTTGCTTCTTCTTTTTCAAAAGCTTCCATAAATAATTTTGCAAAATAAATTCCGAGTTTCCCGTCAGATACAAATGTTATATCATCTCCACCAAGGATGATTGGACGTATTGGAAGAATTGTTTTATTATCTCTTTTTGATATAGCAACTTCTGAGTCAATATTATGAAAATCACTTATAATTTCTCCCAGAAGTTCTCTGAAGGCGTTTTTCGTGGCTTTATTAACAGATAAAGACAGACGTCTTATTTCCTCCAGACTGTTACATGCCTGAAACCTTTTACCCATTCCGTTCCCATCAATATGAACTATGGCAATATGGCTGTCCTGTTCTTTTATCTGTCCCAGTTCTTCCAGATCATCTGTAAAGGTAAAATCTTCTCCCAGTAAATCCTTAAATTCGTTTAAAAGTTCTTTTTTAGCCATTACAGAGCCTTCGATTTTTGCATTTGTCACAGATGAAATATATTTTTCTTCACCATGATTCCATACTTCCATAGAATATCCGCTGCGGGAACATTCTGCAGTTATTCCATGTCTCGGTAAAACGGTCTGAGGAATATATTTTGCTTTGTTGTTTCTTAAAAGTTTAAATAATTCTTGTAGAGAATCTTTAAATTTTTCCAGAACAAATTCTTTATAAGCTACTGCTGTCTTTATACCAGGAGTCTCAAGTAATAAGAGCTTTGTCCATTCCTTAATGAACTCTTTTGCTTTATTTTCTTCTTTGAAGAATAAAAGAGCATTACCTCCTCCTATGTACCCAACTTCAAATGGCTGATTTTGAATATCTTTCCAGTCGTTTATATCAAATTTTAGATCTGGAAAAATTCCTGATACTGCCTTACTGAGTAACGAACTGTATATTTCCTGCACCAGATATGAAGCTCCAAGGTTTTCTTTGAGTTTATTACTTCCAAAAACATATTTTTGAATCGATACACTATCAATTAATACTGCACAAACCTTCATTTCTAACCTCCACAATTTAATCACTGATAAAGTCCTGAATTTTATCAAGTAATAATTTTTCTTCTAAATCTTCCATACCAAGAACTATAATGTTCCTGCCGCTCCCTGTATCTAACTGAAGCTCTTTTTCCAGAATATCTCTATCCTGTTTCTTAGCACAGCATATGAGAATGGCTTTGGCTTCATCTCCGCCGATTTGCCTGGTTCTCAGAATAATTTCAAATCCTTTACTTTTACAGAGTTTTTTATTATTTGATGTAGTACAGGAAATTCCAATAAGCTGATATCCTTTTATTAAAACTATATCCAGTTCAAATTCTGTTGGCCATCCATCCTTACTGATAACCCGGTTCTTTTGTATTTCAATATGTTTATCTTTTATGCCATTTTTTAATATTCTGTATAAGTAATCTTCAAGCCAGATTCCATCAAGAAATTTTATGGTATCTTCACAATTACTGATACCCTGTTCTGTAAATTTTCCCTCCGAATTAAATAACTGGCAGTCTTCCGGTAAAGCTTTAAGAATTGATAGAAAAGTATTGTTAGGTCTAAATTCTTTTAATCTATCAATAGCTAAATCCTTTTTCTTTTTTGCCAGTTTCTCCGGTCGGGTTTTATGTGAAAAGAGGTTTCTGTTATAGCCATTCTTGTTCACATCAAAATATTCTGTTAATTGCCCTCTGGAAATTAATTTTTTGAATTCTTCTATTGCATCAGAAAAATTTATTTCTGACATCTGGCTTTTTTTATTAAATCCATGAAGATCTATGATGTCCTGAAAAGATATAGAGATTTTATCCCTTAAATCTTCTGTAATTATATCTTCATCATCATCTATGATTCTAAAACTCCTTGCATCAAGATATGAAAAAGATTTTCTCTTTATTTTATTTATTTTTTCAATTATTCTGTAAATATGTGTCCCCATCACCTTTGTTCCTCCTGTATAATTCAGATGAAGTGAACAATCAGGTGATAAATTATCTATACATTGTTCTGTAAGATTTTTTTCTATAGATTTAGCTCTGCTTACATTGGATAGAGAAACGAATTCAAAAGATATATTCTGGCTATCAGGTTGTTTTTGTATAAGTTTCTTTAAATTTTCAGCCTCTCTATATGTACCTTTTTGATTTATATCATTTCTTTTTTCTGAATGTATAAACCATATTCTTTTTAGACTTGAATTGTATTTTAAAAAGTATTTTGCCACAACCAGATCCGGCAGGGGATTTGTTCCAATAAGTAAAAGCAGATCTGAAAAATGGGAACTCATAAAATTTCTCCTTTCAATCTCTTATACTCCCTGAACCTCACATGCCTGAAAACATGCCTGTTCACAATCTTCCCATCCTCTTCAGTCTGTTCATAAACCCTCTTTGTAGTCGAATAAACCGGCACAATCCCTTCCCTCAAACACCAGTCTACCAGGGCAAAGGTCATACCGAACTCTCCCTGAATAAGTGCAAAATCGCCTTTCTCTGCATGACTTTTGATCCATTCAATAAAAAATGCGGCTTTTTTATCTATTTCACCTTCCGGGGATATCTGTGACCAGAGGGACTGAAGATCATTCGGGAGAGATACGAATTCCTTTACAGAAAGATTTTTTTCTCCTTCTTCTTTCTGCTCAGGAGTAAGGCTGTGGGAAAATATTAAGAGCATCCTTTTCATCTTTTATAACTTCCCTGTTCTATTAGTTTTATATATTTTTTATATATTATTCTTCACTTTTTAACTTGAAACCTGCAAAATAATAAAATTTGTTTAAATTATATACTATTTGTGTGACATATGGCGTCACACTTAAATTTAACTGTTTAAATTATTTTTTGAGGTAATGAGTAGAAAATTTTTCCTGACTGTGACATCCCCTGACACAACATAATGTTAATCTTGTTTTAAGAACGATTTATTACTCTGAAGGAGGTTATTTATTATGAAAAAAGGATTTTTTCTCCATTTTATCTTACTATCTTCAATCTTTCTGTATTTATTCACATTGACAAATTTTCAATCAGATGCTTCGGGCTGGAACCACAGATATTTTATTCGCTTCGACGGCCTTTACCGGGACTGGCCGCCGCAGAAATTTATCACTCTCGGTATGAGGGCTGAGAATGCTATAGGGATGATGGGCCGGCATGGAGGAGAAACCGGCAGTGTCGTAAGTTACCTGGTAGTTCCCGGCATAAATAATTCTACTTTTGAACCGAATGATTTTTTATTTTCAAAAAAACAGGGCTGTGTGGATATGATTGTTGTGATGAACCCTTTGATAACTACCCTGAAGGGTGTTGGCCCCGGATCTACATGCGGTCAGGTATGGGATGCTCACGGATATGATTGCACTATTGCCACACATCCGGCTCTGGGCACAGGTTTTTATTATGCCCATGGAAATTACAGAATATTTTTTGCCGTTAATTATTACAGCTCTCCTTCAAAAGAATTAATTATAAAATCTGTGGCAGTTTATTAAACAGGACTTAACGAGCGTATCGAAGCAATCCTGTTATTACAGGGATTGCTTCGGAACTATCGCTCTATATCTGTTGCCTCACCATTTTTTTCATAATATCATTTCCTTTACATTATAATCATCTCTTCCACTGAGACATAAGCTTTGCAAGTTCTTCATTGCTGGCCTGGTTGACCGGTTTATCCTTTCCCTTATCCATGACTGCTTCTTTCCCTCTTTTTACTTCCACTTTCCCGGCAGGTTTCTTATCAATAACCATTCTCTCTACAGGCTTTTTCTCTGCAGTCTTCCTGCTTAAATCGGTAATCTTTATCCATCCGACAGGTGAAACCCCTTCTCCCGGTCTTTCCATAATGAGCTTTCTTGATTTTGGATATTCGGTAAAATTTAATCTGTGTCTTGCAAGATTGAGGGCATCTCTGAGAAATTTAAAATCTTCCTCTCCGAGAATATCCTTTATGAGTAATCCCACTGTCATCTTATGCCAACCTGAACCCTGTCCTATAGAGAGATAGGCAGTATTATCTTTTGCATCTCCCACTTCCTCGATGAAATCCTTATAGAATTCCCTGACTTTAACAGGATATCCACTTTTAAGGTTTTCAAAAAACCACATCTCATGATCCAGAATATCCATAGTAAAACAATTTATCATTTGAAAAAGTTTTTTTATATCCATTGAGGATGAATGTTCCCAGGATATGGTATATTTGAATTTATCATGGAATACATCTTTATTTACATTTATATGTCCTTCCAGTAAAGTTCCTTTATTGATTGTTTCATAAACTGTTTTATAACCTTTATAATTATACATACTGTATGTGTCTACAAGGTTAAGTGACATGCAGTCTTCAGAAGGGAAAAAATCCTGAACAGTAAGAAATTTAAATAAATCTTTCTGTGCATCATTCGCTCTGTCACAGTTACCTGTAAATGGAGCAGAGAGAAAAGATGCATATTTAAATTTCCGTTCAAGCCTCTTTTTATCATCAAAAGAACCGCCTCTGGCGTCATAAAGCCATTCCTCTATCTGCTTCTTTACATGATTTTTATCTTTCCTCAATAGATTATAAAGAAAAGCAGTCCTTATGGCTCCTTTGACAGAACTTCCCGGTATATATGGCGTTCCTGTCAGATCGTCTTTAATATGGCTTTTTACCGCCATTTCCGGCTTTTTTGCCTTAATAGAATCTTCCAGTATCTTCTTTATTAATACAGAAGATTTTACCGAATATTTCCAGCAGTCTCTATCTGTTCTATCATTATTTAAAAAATTTGACAGAGAAAATTCTCCCGGATTGCTATTTACCTTTCTATAAAACTCTTCAACCCTTCCGGATTTCTTTCGGAAATATTTTTGCACGTCAAAAACTGCAAATCTGTCGTCTGTAAGGACATAATCAAAAGGAGTAATTTCCTCTCCTTTACCGATAAAAACCGGCGTGACAGTTTCTATTCTGAGCTGTGTCATGACAGCGCCCCCTTTACCATATAGCCATAGCCATATTGCCAGACTTTATAATTCAGATCCTTTACTATAACATTTTCTCCGTAGAAACCTTCTTTAACAGGAAGAATAGAACCTTCTTTTAACATAAGTACAGTCTTTTTCCATATATCTGTAGAAGGGGAATAGGCACTTTCTATCCGGCCTTTTCTTTTTACCGGTTCATAGGAACATTTTTCTTTTTCCGATTTCATAAGTGTTTTATCTTCTTTATTCAGATATAATAGAGAAAGGTTTATGGCTCTATCAGGATTTTCTGGTTCTTTTATAATCTCTTTATCTATAAATTCTGCAGTAAAATGTCCTTTCCCCGTTGAAGAATCTCCTCCTATGCCTCTTTCACAGAGCCAGTTAATAGCTCCTGTTAATTTTCTTTCAAGGCTTTCCTTGAAGATGTTAATAAAGAAATAAATACCTCCGTCCTGTACGAATCCTTCCTGTGAATAGAAGATATGTTCCGAATTATCTGACAGTCTGTTTATCGTATTATGAGGAATATCTTCGAATTTTAATTTTTTTAAATAATCCTCTTCTTTTATATTTCCGTATATTTTCTCATATGGTTCGCCATTTATGAGTCTGTTAAAAAGATCAGACGACAAATATTGAATCTTCTTTAAAGCTTTTGCTTTTTTTATTTCTTCCGGAGAATTTCCCGGGTCTATACTGCCTGTAAGAGGTTTCGGAAGGAAATAAGTATCTCTTTTCCACGGAAAAGCAGAAGAAATAAGAAATGGAGGTTTTTCGTCCCTGAAACTCTGGAGAACTTCTACTAACAGATTCTCGCTGTAAAGTATGGAAAGGCCCCAGCATATGCCTCCGAATATGGTATCGGAGCGGGGAAGAGTCGAACCTTTAAATAGAGACAAAGGTTTTAATTTTACAATCATGTTCCTTCATCTCCTTAATTTATATTCAGTTTTGCTTTTATGGTTTTTACAATATCTTCCGCTTTTATTGACTGAAGATCGTCAGGTTCAGTTTTTTCGCCCGGTACAGGAGGTTTCTCATAGTCTGCCACCTGTTTTATTTCTATCTCTTTATGGAGTTTAAATTTTATGCTTCCTGCTCCCCGTGAACCTCCGCCGCCGAGGGCGGATTCTTCCATTAATTTCAGCACTGTAATAAGAGCTTTTAAATTTTCTACATCTACAGAGCCTTTATCATCTATATCATATACAGAATAGATCATTTCAAAATTGAATTCTGCTCCCTTTGGTATTCTCTCCAGAGAACGGGGGCCTGAAAGAGGTTTTGATGTTATTCTGTTAATATTTACCTCTGTTTTTATTTCAGCAGCAACACCTTTCTGTTCTTTTAATATATCAAATTTCTTTATTGTTTTTTCATTGGGAAAGGAGTCTCTGACTAAAATTCTTGTAGGGCCTGTTTTTCTTTTATCAGAATTATCTGCACCTGTGCCGAATATTCTGCATACAGGACAGTTTTTATCATGACATTCGTGAATACCACCGGGTTTACCAGTATCTATTTTATCTTTTGCCCATTCCATTATGGTTCTGAGTTTCCCCTTAAGACTTGAGCCGGGAATATAGGGATAACCTGTCAGAGGATCTTTTATTACAGGATTATCCATACCTCCTATCTGATATGCCTCGTCTGTTGCGCCTATGTGAAGTCCTGTCATACATTCTATAATGCCTGATATAATAACATTTCCGATAAATTTATAACTCATAAAGTAAACCTCCTAACTTTTTTTATTCGGACAGTAATAGTAAAAGTATGCATAAAGGGATTCGAAAAATTTCATAAAATTCGAATATTCTTTTTCATTCTGGCTGGCTATTATTTTATTGATACATTTATCCAGTAATTCTTTAAATTCTTTTTTCAGTGTTTCAGAACCATGTCCCGATTCAGCTCTTCCTACCGAATAGGCTATCTGAGACTGGAGAATCCTCAACTGAATCTTTAAATCTGCAATAGATTTACCTGATAATATTCTGAATTGATTGAAGAATTTTCTGAAAGGTGTATTGGCTATACCAAGATCTGCAAAGAATTTTCCCAGTTTTTCCGAAGATTTCAAAATTTCATCATCCAGAAAGTTTTTCTCGTCTATTGTTTTTATAAAATTATTCAAAACATCTCTATTTACCGGTTCTTTATTCCTGTCCTGGTAATAAGGTTTGCCTCTCTGTTGAACTTGCTGTGCCATTATCATTCCTCCTCATTTTCTCGTTTTTAACATACTTATCCCTGCCCATACAGGAGCAAAGGCCCACAGAGAACCGAACATATCCTTTAATTCCTGCTGAACAGCTTCATTTTTTATATTTCTCTTCAATGAATAGAGGAATTTACCCATAAGAGGTATGGATAAGCTCCTGTCTTTTTTATAAAGGTGTAAAGTGTTATATATAAATGTTCTGCTTATCTTATTATCTTCCAGATAAGTGAGAAGTTTTTCCGCAAAACTGTAAACTTCATTCATTCTATACCATGAAACATTACAGGTAAAAATATTCAGACTGTTTTTACCTGTCTCTTTTTTTGCATCCTCAAGAGCATCTGCGGCATGTTCTGCAGCTCTTTTTATCGGATATTTCCCTTTACAGAGGTAAATTCCGCCCGATGCATGAAGTTCATCGTTCTTTCCCGTATAATAATAAAACTCATCATTGATTCTCTTTGCCACGTCTAAAATCTCATTCCATGCCCCTGTAATAAAGAGATCGTCTCCACCTGAATAGGTTACATAGAGATTTTCAAAATCTTCACAGATTTTATTCAAGTAGCCGGAAAAGAACATATCCAGTGAAAAACTCATGGAAGCTATTCTGGATATGGATTTTCTGGATTGAGATACATCATCCGGCCTGTCCTCACCGAGACCGAGAGTAAAGAGCATACCGAGATTATCTACATCCATTCTGAGAATTCCCAGGAAATTTGCTCCTTCCGACGAATCTGCCATTTCATCAAAAGTTTTAATGTTACCATATTCCGTTCCGGGAACATGATTTCCTGAAAAGATAAAACCTGCCCTGTTAAAATCTTCCGGCTTTTCCAGAAATTCCGTATTATTTATAGAATATCGTGTTATGACTTTACCTTCAGGTTTAAAATCCCAGTAACTGTAGAAATCTTCAAATTTTATAATAGAATTAACCGGTTCAGTGGAATTAATCTTATAAATATATTTATATTTTGGAAGTTTTTCCCCCAGTTCTTTATGATCTTCGCAGAGAGAACATATATCTGAATTTTCCTCGTAATCTTTACCGCATATCGGGCATACCTGTTTTTTTAACGGAAAAATTAAATCTTCCTCTGTAATCTGCCTGAAAAATTTCTCTTTCTTTTTCCTGTCCAGAATTTTTCCCATTTCCTTCAGGACAGAGGAAAAATTCTTAAGCCCTTCTGAAGAAAATTCCACACTTCCCAGTATAAAGCCGAGATCTCCCTGATAATTATTAAACAGAAAAGAATTTATTTTATCTTCTATTTCTTTTATGGCCCTTTTATTCTCTTCCGTAGAAGGTGCCAGTATGGCAAAATGCCCTCCTCCGCTCCACAGTTTATTTACCACAGTAAGATTTAATGCATTAAGGCAGTAATCTCCAAAAGTTTCATTCATAAGTGACAGATAAAAAGATCTTCCTCTCAGTCTTTTTGCCGTATCTTTCATACCGTCCTGCGGGGAATTTATCTGATAGATAAAATCCTGAATACCGGAAATATCACCTTCTAAAAGAATAAATTCTTCTTTTCCTCCCGTATCATAAAGACATGTGGCGATGGCTGCAGTTGTTTTCAGATGATGGAAGAGAGGTATATCGGGGATACTTACATAGACTGCTCCCGGAATACACCAGGTATATTTCTCCATTATATAATATAAAGTAAAGAAATAATCGCTGAAATTATCCTTTTTTATAATTTTCTCTATATCTTCCGTAAATTTATTCCAGAGATTATTATAGCTGCTGCTATCTATAGTATTCTTATGAGTCTCTACAGGAAAGATTTTATCTTTTTCCGGAGAGAGTTTTTGAAGTTTATGAGAATATTTACTGTCTTTATCTCTGTCTTTAAGAGATATTTTTTCAAGTAAACAGTAGAGAGGTGTTGTGTAAGGATCTCCTTTTTCTTCCGATTTTGTTCTGTCCATACCTGCAGACAGGCAGTCTGCACGGTGTACATATTTTTCCAGAACCTTCGTCGGCTTATGGTGTCTTAAAATACAGTTAATTAAATTATCATCTTTGAAGACCGGAGGAATATATTCTTCTACAAAGGAAGCTCCCCATTTCCCGTGAGCACCTCCGTATCCGTAAATATCTTCTTCAACATCATTATATTTTAAAGGATTCTGTCTGGTTCTCTGATAAAATTTTCCGATATCATGGAGAAAAGCTCCAAGAATTAAGGAATCTCTCTCATTCAATAAAACCTTCTCCTTTCTTTAATAACAGGCATGACCGGAGCGGTCACAACCGGATATGAACATAACAGACAGTGAAGAATAAAACTTCATCATTTTCATATAAATCTCTTATACTCCCGAAACCTCACATGTTTAAACACATGCCTGTTCACAATAAGGCCATCCTCTTCTGTCTGTTCATATTCCCGTCTGGTAGTGGAATAAACAGGTGTAATTCCATATCTGAGACACAGGTCTGCAACAGCAAATGTCATGCCGAATTCACCCTGAATAAGAGCGATATCACCTTTAGTTCCATGATTTTTTATCCATTCAATAAATAACTGAAGCGTATCATTTATTTCACCTTCAGGAGGAACCTGTGACCGGAGGGATTGGAGAGCATCCGGAAGAGTCAGAAATTCTTTTGCGGAAAGGTTATTTTCCGCTTCATATTTCTGTTCGCAAGTAAGACTGTGGGAAAATAATAAGAGCATCTTTTTCATCTTTATACCTTCCCTGTTCTGTTAATTTTCTATGATTTTTATATGTATTTCTTCGTCTTCTGGTTAAAAACCTGCAAGATGATAAAATTTATTAAAAGTATATACTATGGCTGTGACATAAGATGTCATATCTGAAAATATTTTTGTTATCGAAGAAATTCTTATTGTTTTTTATAAAATCTGTTGTATACTAAATTTATGGAGGTGTAATCCATAAATTTATATTAATTTATGGAGTAAGTTATGATTAAACGTTTTTATGAGTTAAATAATTTCATAAAACAGCAGAAGGTTCTAATTATTTACGGCCCCAGAAGAGCAGGGAAGACTACTTTACTGAAACATTTTCTAAATAGTACAGAATTGAAATACAGGCTGGATTCAGGTGATAATATAAAGATTCAGCAGGTTTTAAGTTCTCAGGATTTTTCTTCTATACTTGACTATGCCTCAGGATATGATCTGATAGCAATAGATGAAGCTCAGGAGATTCTGAATATTGGTATGGGGTTAAAAATACTTATCGATCAGATGGAGGAACTGGTTGTTATCGCGACAGGATCATCTTCTTTTGAGCTTTCTCAGAAACTCGGAGAACCCCTCACTGGAAGAAAAAAGACATTAATTCTTTATCCTCTGGCGCAGATGGAGTTATATCCTTTATATAATAAATATGAATTAAAAGAAAAACTTGAGGAATTTTTGATTTTTGGTTCTTATCCTGAAGTTATTACTGCAAAAGATAGAAAGGAAAAAATAGATATTTTACAGGAACTTTCAGAATCCTATCTGTTAAAAGATGTTCTGACTCTTGATAGAATTAGATCTTCCCGGCAGTTAATAGAGCTTTTAAAATTGATTTCTTTTCAGGTTGGAAGTGAAGTTTCTCTAAATGAACTGGCATCTCAGGTTAAGATAGATGTGAAAACTGTGGGAAGATATCTGGATATACTGGAAAAAGCCTTTGTTATTAAAAAGTTAGGAGGTTTCAGCAGAAATCTCCATAAAGAAGTAGTGAGTAAGGGGAAATATTATTTCCTTGATAATGGTATCAGAAATGCAGTTATATCTCAATATAATAGAATAGAAGACAGAAATGATACAGGGCAATTATTTGAAAATTTTATTATTATGGAAAGAATAAAGGCCAATCACTATAAAAATATACCTGTTATGTATTATTTCTGGCGCACCTATGACGGACAGGAAATAGATCTTGTAGAAGAAAGAGATGGGAAATTATTTGCCTTTGAGTTTAAATGGTCTGAAAAAAAGAAAAAGAAAATTCCGCCGGACTGGGAACGGGCTTACCCTCAGACAGAATATGAAATAATTAACAGAGATAATTATCCTGAGTTTATTCTGTAAATTCATGACTTGCTTTAATTTTTTTGTTATACTTGATTTAAGGAGGCCTCAATGATGATAAATCTGTCACATGAAAAAGAACAAATATCTGCTATGGGGTTCTGTTATCCTTATAATGAATTTTTTAAAAACAGGCGGGAGATCCTGGCTGTTTATCTCTTCGGTTCCTGTGCCGGTGGAAGAAATACCCCTTTAAGTGACATAGATTTAGCCTTTTTATTTTTCAGAGACCATAAAGACAGAATTGATTACAATTATCTTGCAGAACTTCAGGTAGAGCTTATTCGTCTTTCAGGATGTGAAGATATTGACACAGTCATTTTAAATGACAGAGAACCGGTGTTTTTATATAATGTCCTTACAGAAGGTAAACTTCTATATTATGTAGATAATGAAGAATTTACAGAATTTCTTTATAACAGTT
Organism: uncultured Synergistia bacterium; assembly: GCA_937888925.1. The sequence continues at coordinate 18,878 of CALARM010001111.1, forward strand.
ACAGACTTTACCAGGATTTTATGCCTTCTTATCGTTTCTGGGAGGAGATTTATTATGGAACATAAGGAAAAAATTCAGAACAAGCTGGATTTTATCAGGAGTAATCTGGATAAATTAAATATAATGAAGAAATACAGTAAAGAAGAGTTTTTCTCATATTTTGAGCATATTTATGCTGCAGAACATCTTATACAGACTACAATACAGGCTCTTACTGATACAGCTAATTTTATTGTTGCTTCCGGAAAATTCAGATCTCCTAAAAACTCTGTGGATATAATAGAAATTTTATATGAAAATAAACTGTTAGATATGAGTCAGAGAGATTTATTTCAGAAGATTATAAGGTTCAGAAATATTGTAGTTCATCTTTATAACGGAGTTAATGAAAATATGGTTTTCGAGTTGTTACAGAATAATCTTAAAGACCTGGAGGATTTATATCAGATTTTAATAGTTATAATAACAGGAAAATAATATTTTAAACGTTATATCATTGTAAGAAAATAAGGGGAAAGGATTTGAAGTTATCATTATGAAAGAAAAGCTTCTGGAAATAAAAACATTTCTGGATAAAGGTGAAGAAGAAAAAGCCCGTGATTTGCTTCGTTCAATGGAAACAGTTCCTGTAAAAGACCATGCCTTTCACCTTGAAGTGGTGGAATTATGTGAACAATGCGGCGTTGTGGAAAAGATTGCCGGAGAATTGCATCTTGCTTTAAGGGATCTTCCTGAAGACAGAAATATTATAAAGAAACTTGCTTTATTCTATCAGGACAGCGGAAATTTTGATAAAGGAGAGAAATATTTCCGTAAACTTATAGCTCTTGACCCTTCAGACAGGGATGCTTACAGGGAATTATGGAATATTTTAGAGGAAAAAGGCGACATAGACGCACTCCATGCACTTTCTCTTAAAATAAAAGAGCTATTTCCTGACTCGGACCTGGCAAATTTGAAGATTGAAAATCAAAAAAGGGAAGAAGATAAGGAAGAAGATGAAGAGGAACTGGATATAGAAGAAGCCAGACTCGTCCGGTTTGTAAGTTTCTTCTCTGGCCGTGAAGGAGTTTATGCGAGACAGTGGGCATCTCCTACAGGTGAGACGGGTTATACGCCCGTAAAAGAGCCTTTTAATTATAAAGTGGCAAAAAATCATCTACTTGGTAATTATACCGTCGGAATCTATCAGTTAAGGGTGGATAATACTGTAAACTTTATAGCCTTTGACATAGATATTACAAAAAGGTATCTGAACAGGATTATTTCTGATAAAAGTCTCTGGAAAAGTGCCATAAAAGATGCTCATAATGTGGCATGTAAGATAATAGATCATCTTTCATCCCATGACATCCCTGCCTGCATTGAAGCAAGCGGATATAAAGGGAGGCACTGCTGGATATTCCTTGAAAAACCTCTCAGCGCAAAGATTGCAAGGGCTTTTGCTTTATCTGTCGTAAATAAAATTCTCCCTCTTCCCGAAGGTATTGAGATAGAGATTTTCCCGAAACAGGATTATGTAAGACGGGAAGGACTGGGAAATCTCATTAAAATCCCTCTGGGTATTCACAGAAAAACGGGAAGAAGGAGTCAATTTATAGACCCTCACACAGTGAAACCTTTTGAGGAACAGATGGATTTCCTGGATAAAATGAGCAGATGTTCAAAAGAAAAAATAATTTCTCTGGCAGAAGATGTAGAATTGCCTCCTTATGTTGAAGAGGAGATTCTACCTGAAGAGAAAACAGTTCCCGTGATAAAATCTGTCCCCGTTGAATATACTCTGAAAGAAGACAGGGAATTTCAATATCTTCTTCTTAAATGTTCCGTCATCAAATATCTTTTTGATAAAATAGAAGAGCATCATGATCTGACAAATGATGAGATTGTTGTTCTGACTTATTCTCTTGGACATATGGACAGGGGGCCAGATGCGGTAAATGCTCTCTTAAAACTCTGTCCCGGCACAGGTACAAAGTATTTCCTTAAAAGCCGTCTCAGAGGCAATCCTGTAAGCTGTCCGAAAATAAGAGGAAAGATACCTGATATAACATCAAAGCTGGACTGTAACTGTGATTTCAGTCATTATGCAGATAGCTATCCCACGCCTGTACTACATATACAGGATCTGAAAAATCCTTCGGTTATGCCGGGAGGCACTCTTGATTCCATTCAATTCCAGGTGCTTGTTCAGGAATATTTGAATACAAGAAAACAGTTAAAACAGCTCAATGAAAGATATAAAAATCAGCAGAACCAGCTTGATACTTTTTTTGAATCAGCAGGTATTACATCCATTCAGACTTCTTTCGGTCTCCTCAAACAGGTGTCCGGAGAAAACGGAAAAGTAAATTATGTACTTGAATTCTAATAGATAAGAGGTGATAAGATTGAATATGCGTCACGCGTCACGCGTCACGCGTCACGATTCCCATGTCAATTCTATATATTACGGAACAGGGAGCAGAATTAAAGAAAAAAGATAAGGTTTTACTCGTAGAAAAGAACGGACAGTTAATCCAGTCAATACATGCCTTTAAACTGGATCAGATTGTTATAATGGGCATGATAAACATTTCCCCTCATACGATAGCTTTTCTTTTAGAACAGGGTATTGATACGGTGTTTATGTCTGTTAAAGGAAAATACAGGGGAAGACTTGTTTCACAGTTCGGAAAAAATATAGTATTACGTCAGATTCAGTTCCGTAAACTGGATGACGGGCAGTTTGTCCTGAACCTTGCGAAAGCTTTTGTAGAAGGTAAGCTGAAAAATTACAGGACAGTCCTGAGGAGATATAACAGAGAACTGAATAACATTGAAATAGAAAAATCCCTTCATCAGATAAGGAATTTAATAGAAAAAATTCCTCATGCAGATAATACGGATACTGTAAGAGGCTATGAAGGAAAAGGTTCAGAGAGTTATTTCCGTTCTTTCAAACACCTGTTGAAATCAGGCGAATTTACCTTTGATGAAAGAAACCGCCGTCCTCCTAAAGATCCTGTAAATGCAATGCTGAGCTTCGGTTATACCCTTCTTGTAAATATTGTCCAGACCCAGGTAAATATAACAGGTCTTGACCCTTATCTTGGAAGTCTTCATACAGTTGATTACGGCCGTCCTTCTCTTGTTCTTGATCTTATGGAGGAATTCCGCCCTCTTATTGTGGATCTTCTTGTTTTGAGACTCATAAATAAAGGAATTATAAAACTGAGGGATTTTCATTTTGCCGATGAAGAAGACCTTCAGGATGATGATGTTTATCCTGTAAGACTCACTCATGAAGGGATAAAAAAATTCATAATAAATTATGAAAAACAGCTTGATACAGTTGTGGTTTATCCCGGAAACGGCCATAAGCTGAGTTACAGGCAGATAATACTCGAACAGGCAAGGAAGCTTGTAAGACACCTGAAAGAGGAAGAAGTATATTCTTCTTTCCTTACCAGATAGGAGATAATTCTTTTGTACGTAGTGGTATCCTATGATATTATCGATGATAAAAGAAGAAATAAAATAGCGAAAGCTCTTCTCTGTTACGGAAGGAGGGTTCAGAAGAGTGTATTCGAGTGTCTTCTTGAGGAAAAACATTTCCTTGAAATGAAGACAGCTATAGAAAGTCTTATAGACTTTGAAAAAGACAGTGTCCGTTATTATTTTCTATGTAAAAAATGTGTTCCTGCCATAGAGATTTCCGG
>CALARM010001112.1 GCA_937888925.1 uncultured Synergistia bacterium
ACCACCGAGATCTACACTCTTTCCCTACACGACGCTCTTCCGATCTAAAGCATTAAAGGATTCAAACAAGGATATCATGACTGAAACAATAGGTAAATTAAATGCTATAGGGATAAAAGCCACATTAGAAGAGTTAAAGAAAGGCTTTGAGTTATGCAGAACATAACAGAAGATTTCTTTTTGGAACTATTTAAAAATCAGTTTTCAGACCATCCGGCAGGTAAGATATCGGATCTGCCAGACCTGGGAGCTGTAGAAAACTCAGACCCGGCAGACCCGGACCGGTATAACTTCCTCCTGTCAGAACGGGACCGGCTATTAAAGATAATAAGATCTTCTCCTATTACGAACCAGGAGGACGGAGCCTGTTATTTGGCCTGTCTTGAACTGGATGAGGTTCATAAGGAGCTGGATAATATAAATGGAGGTGTTGATTTATGAGGAAAAAGAAAGATATAATGAATAGGAGACATATAGATATGTCTCAGGTTTCTGAGGATGACCTTAACAGAGTAGCAGACACTTTAAATTATTACACAAAGACTGCAGATTTTTATCTGGGTAAGCCCCTTATGGGTGAGAAGGAAAAGAATTTTTACACAGTAGAGGACGTCATGGAATTATTAAGCATGTCAAAATCTTCTGTTTACCGGAGGATACAGGACGGTACATTATCCTATATAAAAGTAGGACGGAGATATTATTTTCACCGGGGAATATTATTCAATAAACTACTCTCGAAGGTGGAAAAACGGCATTAATATTGAGTTTTATTGCTTTTCACTGACAATAAATTTTTTACTGTAAAACACAAAGGAAATCCTTACAGATAAAAGGTTTTACTTACTGTAAATTTATTCATATTTTACAATTATTGTTTTACGTGTTGGTGTTTTATAAAGTGACGTTTTTACTGCTATCTTCCAATGAGAAGATCTGTATTCTACCCGGAGGCCCGGCATAGATAAAAAGGTAACATGGCCTGACTGCCGGCAGAACCCCTGCCATGTGCAGAATTAACGGGCTTGTTCACGCAAAAAATATACTTACAAAACACCGCACTCAGAGCCATTCCAGACCGGTTATCAGGCATTTTACCGGCGTTCAGGTCATAGGAATAATATAATCAATTCTCACGAATGGCAGTATAAGCCGGTTTAATGCGGTTTTTTCAGAATGAACTCAAGCAATTCTTATACCAACCCCTGTAAGGCATGGTTCACCCTTATAAATTTTAACAGATAAATCCTCAAAAAGTACATAAGCTATCTATCAAAAAAAGAAACAAAAATTCAGATTAACGCTAAAAATTAATATCCAAGCAACTGTAACCAGGTAAGATGTTTCTTACTTGTAAATACTTGCAGACGACTTTTCCCAACTCTATCAGGGAATTTATCACATCTTTCTATGGTTTTAGTATTGAAGTAAAACTGTAATAGATTGAGAAAGTTACTTCTTCCAATAGTTTTTCTTAAAGAGAAATAAGGTCTTATCAAGCTATTAACATTTTCCACTATACTACTGGCTCTAAAAGTATTATCTAATAAGGCCTTTACCTGTGTCTGTATAGGTTTTAAATCTTTCGCAAATTTTGATAATAACTTGCCTTCTAAAATCCAGTATTTGCAATGTTCTTCACCAAAAGTAAGCTGTCGATAACGTATTTTTATATCATCAATATTCAGGTCATAGTGGTTATCCTCTTTGAATTTAATCAGTTTTTCATCCAGAACTCTGGCAAAAGATAGAAGTTTTTCTTTATTATTCTTCAAATACTTTACCAGAGCTTTTATATCAAGTTTATTTTCACTTCTTTTCTTTATCTCATCTAACTTGACAATGTCACATTTCCTTCCCCCAACTTATTCCTCATGAATTTATAGTAAAAAATTAGATACAAATTTTACAATAATGACTCTTCGCATGTCAAAAGTAATGCTTAATATTCATTTTATCCATATTAAGTTGTTAAAAAAGCAATGAAAGAGCAATTTTTAAAGAAACTTCAGCAATACTCTTAAATATCAGTTCGGTAAATATTCTATCAATTAATAAAACATAAACGAAAATCCTTCTTTTGATTTTTCAATCTGCTCAATCTGGAACGAAAACGGTTCAGATGTTTTTTATAAATTATGTTTAGTCTGTCTTGCAAAGACAAGACTTTTTTGGGAATCATTTGCTTTAAAAGTTCTCTTATATCATTAAGTGTAAGCATAGGTGCTTTAGTGAAAAGTAATTGCTTAAGCTCAATAAGGAATAACATAGTAATCAGAACCATCGTCATATGATGGTTCCAACCTCTCCAGTCAGTAACCTGATATTCATCCATACCAGCCAAACCCTTGGCATCCTCTATTGCCCTTTCTACAAAATATCTGGTATTCTGTCTCCTTGCAAGAACTTCTAATGGAGTATTATCCTTTGCATTACTGAAAGTAAATTTTATATAACTCCCATCCAGGTCTTCTCTTATAAGAAGCCAAACAGGCTTTTCTACAGGAAGTTTTTCATATATTCGATATACTCTTAATGCTGCAAAATTTATCCAGAGTTCTCCTCCCTGGATATCTCTTATTTTTAACACTTGCCAGTCCAATTGATCTGTATTCAAAAGTTCTTTTACTTCTATTGCAGTATCTTCCAGAACTCTGTTTTTACTTGGATTTTTTCCTCTCTTCCCTTTCTTTGGGGGAACACCTATTTCAGGAAAGTCAAGGTATACTCTTGTATCACCAGGAATATCTGCAAAATATATTTCCTCTGCTTTTTCTAATTTATTTAATAGCTCAGGTTGTTGACCATAGAAACCATCCATACTTATGTATTCTCCAGAAAGTCCTCTTTTTTTAGCTTCAAAAAACATTTCCAGAGCAAGGTCTCCTTTTGTTTTAAATGTTCGTTTCTCTTCCGGTATTCCAGCTTCGTCACATCTCTTACTATTTTCTGTCCAGCTTTTCGGAAGATAAAGACGTTTATCTATTAAAATACTTTCTATACCGTTTGTATATCCAAGATATACTCCAACCTGACAATTATCTGTTTTTCCTATTGAACCACAATATTGTCTTGATACTCCTACGGATTTCTTTCCATCCTTTTCAGAACCACTTTCATCTATTATAAATGATTTCTCTCCAGGTTCTTTACTGAATATTTTAACTGCTTCTTTCCCTATCTCTTTTATTATTTCGTCTTCCTTCCAGGGGGATTTTGATATGAAATGACTTAGAGACTGTCCATTTATCTCGGTTACCTGCTCCGACATTTTATTCATATTTCGTCGACCTTCGCATAATAATAATCCTTTTATATATTCCATCCCCTGAGATGACACGTCTCTCGTTTTACTTCGAAAATATTTTCTGAAACTTTCATAAAATTTACTCAATGAGTCTATTCTCTCTTTTATATCTTCTAATTTCAGGTTATAATATATATTCATTGGGCATCTTCTCTTTTTGTTGATATTTTATAATTATTTAGAAGATACCCTATTTTTTATAATTTATCCAGACCTAATATGATTTTTCTATTATAATCTAATGTGACATTGTCAAGGTATATCCAGTATTTTTATAACAAGTGATCCCATCATGCTTAATCGTATTCCACCTGTCATAATACAAGTTGGAGCTTTTACTATAGTTTTGCTCTCTCAGTTCTGATAAAGGAATCCGGTTGAAAAATGTACATCTCTTCCCGATGAAGTTGTTGAATAGAGATATTTCTGTATTTCCTACCGGTATAGTTAAGTTATTAAATTTATCTTCAGGTATAACTCTATTTACCATTCCTATTTTTTTTCTTCCTCATCTGTCGGTTTAGCTTCCTGTTGTCCTAAAAGTTTTTCCTTACCCTTTAGTCTATAACTCTCTCCCTTAAGGTAATATACCTCTCCGTGATGCATAAGCCTGTCCAGGAGGGCACTTGCAAGCGAATTATCCTGTATAATCTTACCCCATTCGGTAAGACTCTTATTACTGGTAATTATTGTAGCCTTCTTCTCATATCTTTCTGAAATGAGTTCATAGAGAACAGGCCCTGTTTCCGGTTCAGGAATCAGATAACCAAATTCGTCTAAAATCAGTAGAGCAGCTCTGCGATAAGGTCGAAGAACCTTTTCCTTTTCTTTTGCTGTTTCAGCGGAAAGTACCTGGTTTACCAGTCTTTGTACAGTAATAAATCGGACATCGAAACCACGCTGCACCATTTTTATCCCTATAGCTACTCCAAGATGCGATTTCCCAAGTCCTGGCGCACCAACCATTACGAGAGCCCTACCTTCTCTTACAAAGCCCTCTTCCAGGTAATTCTGGAATATCTGTCTGCGTAATTCAGGATGGAGTTTAAAATCAAATTGCTCCAGAGTCTTCTCAAAAGGGAAATTAGCATTTCTCATAAGATTTCTCAATCTGCTTTCTTCCCTGGCACAGACTTCTTCTTCCAGTAATCCTCTGAGGAAATCACTGTAACTCATTCCTTCTCTGCTTGCCCTATCTATCCATTCACGATATACTGTTCTCATACGGGGTAAAGCGAGCTTTTTCATGAGGTGTTCCATTATTTTCCACCTCCTATGGCACGACATTCATAGTCCAGTAATGTTCTATCCAACTCTTCCTGTGAAGGGACATCAACAAGTGTAAGACTTGATATTACCTGATTTTTATCAGATGTTCTAAGCAGACTCTCCAGGTAATCAGAACCATAGGCGCCATGTTCTGAAGCAAGCGCACAGGCTACCCCTAACTCATCCGTACCATAGGTTTGCCACATATGATACATTTCTATTATCTGCTCTCCAAAGGTTCCTTTATAACGACGGCACAGCTCTGTTATAAAGGCTTTTATACTTTTATCCTGAGCCATTAAAAAATCTCTGTATACCATTACACGTGCTCTCGGTTTCTTCTCAAATACCTCTTCATAGTGAGAAGGTTCTATTACCGGCTGCCATTGTTTTGAACGTCTTTCGTGAGTGGCAATACATTTACAGCCATCATAAAAATCTATTTTTTTCTCACGAACCCTTGCTGTTAAAACCTGCCCTATATATTTTACAGGTATGGAATATCTCGTGTTTTCTATCATAACAAGACTTTCTTTACCGGATATTACTTCACGGTAAAGGCCATAATCGTCTGCTGTGGTAAGGAGTGGCGTAAATTTACTTCTCTCTTCCTGCAAAATTTCTGTAGGAATAGCACCGTGAGCCTGAGATTTACTGTTATTTATTTTATTTAGCCATTCTTTACATTGCTCTGATAGATCCTTATCATCAATAAATTCTCGGCCAGATAAAAAATTCTCCTTTACCCAGCCCACCAGGTTCTCTACTGAACCTTTCTGGTTCCCAGAATAAGGCCAGCATACATCAGGATGAAATTCCATCTCTACTGCAAATTTTATAAATCCTTTATTCCATATTGGTCTATTCTTTCTATCACGTCCCGTTGTCACTGTTTTCATATTGTCAAATACTACTACCCACGGAATACCACCTATGTCTTCAAATACTCTTAACAGGCTTCTTATCAGATGCTCCTGTTTCTGGTCAGGCTGAAATTCCACATAACTGTAACGGCTGTATTTCAGACGGGCGGCAAAGAAATTTATTGTCTTCTTTTCCTGACCTATAAAACTGAAGTCATTTACTTGGCCCCAGTCCACCTGAAGGTATTCTCCCGGTATTCCCTCAAATCTTACAAAACCTTCCTGTTGCTCTTTTTTCCATTCGGATTTAAAGAGCTTTACCCGTTCATAAAAACTATTTCTACCTCCCTGGTAGGGATGCTCTTTATCTTCTCTTACAAGTTCAAGCATTCTTGTTACACTTACTCCATTATTGAGCCATTTTAATATATCATCTTTGTAGATATCTACCTGGGATGTAGCACCTTCTCTTTTGTATTCTTTCTCTAATGGTTCATGGACTATTCTTTTTACTGTTCTTCGGTCACAGCACATTTCTCTTGCTATCTCCGCATATTTCTTTCCACGTTTCCATAAAGCTTTTATTGCACTTCGATCCATAAAATCATACATCTCCTTCACTCCCCAATTACTTTTTAATTGGGATATTATTCTACTAAATTTACATTTTTCTCTTTTTGTATATACGCTAGATGTACATTTTTCGACCGGATTCGATGTGCATTTTTATATTGGATTTTACAGTCCGCTCAGATTTACAAAGAACTGATTAATCTCTGCAACGAAGAAATAAGCAAAGCTATACTTGGGCAAACCCTTACGACTCAAATAGGAGACAAAGGGAGTTACGCCGCAAGTCAGACCCATATGGGAGTAAGACAGGACATACTTGACTCTGATAAAAAGCTTGTAGAAGAAACATTCAATCAGCTTATAAAGTGGATTTATGAGATTAATTTCCCTTCTTCCGGTGAGCTTCCGGTATTTTCCATGTGGCAGGAAGGAGATGTAGATTTAGAACTGGCGCAGAGGGATAAGACTCTCGCGGAGACCGGTATTAAATTCACAAAACAGTATTATATAAAGAACTATGGCCTGGAAGAAGAAGATTTTGACATAGCAGAACCACAGCAGCAGAACACATTCCCGCCCGCGCAATTTGCCGAGCCTGTCCAGGGCGATAAAAACCCTGTAAGCGATCTGGAAAATGCCTTGTCGGATAAAGAACTTCAGCAGATTGCAGAAGATTTATTAAGACCTGTAATAGAACTGGTTAAAAACGGGAATAGCTACGAAGAGGTTCTTGAAGCTTTATCGGAACAGTATCCACTAATGGACACTAAAACAATGCAGGATTTATTCGGTAAAGCCATGTTTATAAGTGAAGGTTCAGGAAGACTTTCAAATATTACAAAGTGAGAAAGTAAAAATGGCCACGGAAACCAAACTTAATCCCGGATTTATCATAGGACTTCCGCCAAAAAAAGCAATCGAATATTTTCAAAAAAAAAGCAATATCCTTTCCTGGAACTGGTGGGATGTCTGGCAGAGTGAACATAATAAAGTTTTTACCGTAGCTAAAGTCACCAAAATGGATATACTTCAGGATATCCGGGAAATAGTTCAAAAGTCTATTGAAAGCGGTATAACTTTCCGTGATTTCCAGAAAGAGATTGAACCGAAATTAAAAGCTAAAGGCTGGTGGGGAAAACAGACAGTTGAGACCGAAGATGGGGAAAAAGAAATTCAACTCGGCTCTCCTCATCGTTTAAGGACTATATATCAGGCAAATCTTAATACTGCATATCAGGCCGGTAGATATAAACAGTTAATGGATAATGTAGACAGGCGTCCATACTGGCAGTACTGGGCAGTCGAAGATTCCAGAACCAGACCCGAACACAGAAAACTTAACGGGAAAGTTTTCCGGTATGACGATCCTTTCTGGAAAAGCTTCTATCCTCCGAACGGATTTAACTGCCGGTGCAAAGTAATAGCTTTAAGTGAAAGAGACCTGAAACGTATGGGGCTTAAAGTAGAATCCTCAGAAGGAATGCTTTCCATCGAAGACAGACTGGTTTCGGAAAAGACAGGAGAAATGAGACCTGTTACGGTGTATAAAAATCCGAACATAAGAAATCCCTCCACGGGGAAGATTATAGAAATATCTCCTGATGTCGGATGGAGTTATAATCCGGGAGAAACATCCTGGGATCCGGATTTAAATAAATACCCGGATGACCTGGTATCTTTCTTTAATAAAGACAATCCACAGGAACAGCAGTTATCTCAAAAAATAGCATTCAAAAATATTCCAGGCTGGCAGGATATAGCAGAAAGCGACACAGAAGAGGAAGTAAGAAGCAAGGCTTATAGTAACGTAGAATTACTTGGTAGAGAAATACGGAAAAAAATAGAGACGCAGTTCAACAGAAAAATACCTGAAGAATATATCTACGCAAAGACAGAGAAAGAATTCACCGACACTTACGAAAATATTACAGGAAAAAAACTTGACAGTGACGCTACTGGATACTGCATATTAAATAGAGTTATAGGAATTCATCCCAATACCGTAATTAAGGCCGGACAGGGAGAACTGCCTGGTTGCTTTACGTTAACACATGAGAGTTTCCATCCTATCGGGAGGAATAATTTTAAAGGAGATAGATTTAAAGAAGAGGGCGTAACAGACCTAAACACGGCTATTTTTATAACGGAAAATATTGAAGGAGTAAAACCGGAAGATATTGTAAATTATTTATCAAAAGACAGTGTAGATATTTTACTAAAAATGATTTTGCGGTATAATGGAGACAGGGAAAAAATCATTAAGAATATAAAACAATTAAGAACCCTGAGCCCAATAGTAGCTAAAGCCTATACTAAATCATTCAAGGAATTAAGCGATGAAGAATTCGCCGATTTACTAAAAGGTGTAAAAAGTTTTAAGATATTATCTGATGATGAAACAGATAATTATCTAAAGAAAAATAATAAAGAAAAAAAAGAGATAGGAGGGAAAATTGCAATATGGGCACTGAAGAAGGAAATTTAATAGAAGAATATGAAACACTGTTTAAATTCTGTCGAACAAACGGCGCAAAAGAAGAAGATATAAAAAAATTAAAAGAAATAGTTTCCAGGCTTATACCATTTGACTCTATGTACGGAAAGCTGCATCATGACGTTATTAACCTTAAAGGAGATTTACCTCCCGGAGTTTTCATTTAATCTTAATATTCCTTAATAGAAAAATATCCCATCTTATCCTATTATCAACACAGGAAAGGTGGGATGTTTTTATGAAAAAAATAAATGCGTTTCCATATATTGGCGGTAAATTTAATAGTGTAGAATGGTTGTTGCCATTACTGCCAAAATGCAACACATACGTAGAACCATTCGGGGGGGGGATGAGTATACTACTTAACAGAGAGCCTTCACCCGTAGAAGTATACAACGATTTGAATAATAAAATCGTCAATCTGTTTAAAGTATTAAGAAAAAATCCGCTGGAATTCTTGTCGTTAATATATCTGACACCTTACGCCAGAGAAGAATATAACACTTGCTATAATAAAGAATACGCCCCTAATAAAGACTCGGATATAGAAAGAGCGAGAAGGACGTTAGTTTTAATAAATCAATCCATAATGGCAAGGGGATTAAGAGGTAGAAAAGCAGGATGGGGGTATACCATAGCAGCAGATCATTCATCTCAATCGTTAAAATGGAATAACATAATAACAAGAATAATGCCATCATCTAATATTTTGTAACTAAACTATCTATTGCAATCGCAATACTGCCATAAAATTCCATACTTTTATAGATGAATGACTTGTAAGTAACGGTTATAATCGACACTTCAGGCATATGGATTATAATGGGTGAGCTGTTCTTTAATTCTCCATAGTTAGGAACATAGACAGGATAACGATTTTATCATTGCCAGCAGGTCCGTTAATCCGGAGATATGGACCGTTACCCATAGGATAAACACAGACAGGAAGCCATTTTAAAAAAATAGGGGCTCTCACCCAGGGGAAAAGGTAAAAAAATCTGCACCATAGGAGCTGGGGATCCGTACCATGGATATCATGGAGGATTTTCTTTTCTTCCTGTGGAATAATTGGATGACTTGATAAAAGGGATTGAGACCAGTGGAATACTTTGAATGGATAGCCATTGGAATTAAGTTTAGCGTTATGACCTGATGAAAAAGGGATTTTATTAACAATCTGTAAGAATTTCCTAATACAAAAAGGATATTCTTTTTTATTTATGGAATATGTTATTACTTAAAAATAAATGAAAGGTGGTTGTTAAATGGGATTTACTGAAGATATAAAAGTATTAGCTGAAAGGTCATTAAAACTAAAGGAAGTATTGCAGACAGAAGAAGCAGTTAAACACTCACTTCTCATGCCTTTTTTAAATTTACTTGGTTATAATGTATGGGACCCTCATGAAATAGTTCCTGAATATATTGCAGACCTTGGAACTAAAAAAGGGGAAAAGGTTGACTATGTTATTCTTAATAATGGGGAACCTCATATTCTCATAGAGGTTAAAGGGCCAGATTCGAAAGTAGAAGAACATAAAAACCAGCTTTACAGATATTTTAATTCCCTTGGAAAAACGAAATTTGCTATATTAACAAATGGACTAGTCTATCAGTTTTTCTCAGATTTGGATGAACCCAACAAAATGGATATGAACCCATTTTTAACGGTGGATTTTGAGAATCTAAAAGAGCAGTCTATTATAGAGCTGGAAAAATTTCATAAAAAAAATTACAATATAGAGCTTATTCTTTCCACCGCTAACGAATTGAAATATACTAACCAGATTAAAGAGTATTTAGCAAGACAATTTAAGGAACCTGATGAAGACTTTATGAAAACTATTTTAAGGAATGTTTACAATGGAAAATTAATGTCTTCTACTATGTTAAGATTTGAACCTATTATTAAAAAGGCTGTTTATATATTTATTACCGAATTAATTAATGAAAAGATAAAAGCTGCCCTTTTAGAATCAGAGAAGACGGAAAAGGCAATTCAACCCCAGATCCAGGAATTAACAAAAGAAGCATTGCAGGATAAGGATGATAAAAAAATTATCACCACAGAAGAAGAACTGGAAGCATTTGTAACAATTAAACTTTTGCTTAAAGATTTAGTAACCGGTGATAATAAAATTACTTATAAAGATACTGCCAGTTACTTTATTATAATGGTAAATGATAATAATAAAAATTGGTTATGCAGGTTAAGACTTGGAAGTAAAAAGAAAACAATGGAATTTAAAGACGGTGAATATATAGAACTGGAGACAATACAGGATTTAGAAAAATATAAGGATAAATTTATTTCAATGGTATCAATGTTAATACCTACTAATGGATAATTAAAGGCTGAGTAAATAAGGGATTGTAAGAAGGATTTATTCTTTTTCTCGTGGAATAAATCTATTGAACAGGTGAAGAAGCTCTTTGAATAGAGTAATTCACCTGTTTTATTATTTCCAGAGCTGGGAGGATATCATGGAAGGTAATGAATTTTTAACAATATATGAAGCTTCACAGATAACAGGTAAATGTCAGAATACAATTCACCGGTATATTAAGAAGGGTAAATTACATGTCAAGCCATGTCAATACAATGGCAAGCAGGTAATGACAGTAGAAAAGGCAGAATTAGAGAGAGTTTTTAATATAACTGGAAATACATGTCAAGACATGTCAAAACCTATAGCAAGCCATGTTAATACAGGTATTGACATGGCAAGCCATGTCAATACATCTGCAACGAAGGAGGAACTAAAGGAAGTAATACAGGAGTTCTTTACCACAAAACAGGCAGAATTAATGAGACCTATTGAAG
>CALARM010001113.1 GCA_937888925.1 uncultured Synergistia bacterium
AACCTGATGTAATAGTAGATGCCATTATGGCAAAAACCAATAAAGGAACTTTTAAGTATATGGCACCTGTCGTTATTGCACTGGGCCCCGGATTTAATGCCGGTACGGATGTGCACAGAGTCATAGAAACACAGAGAGGTCATTATCTTGGAAAGATTATAGATGAAGGTTTTGCAGAAAGTGATACAGGTATACCGGGTGAGATAGGTGGCTGTTCTTCTCAAAGGATTATCAGAGCACCGGAAGATGGAATTTTTACTTCGGAAAAACAAATAGGTGATACAGTGAAAGAAGGAGATATACTCGGAAAAGTAAAAGACCTTGAAGTAAAAACAAATATTTCAGGTGTTGTACGAGGGCTTATAAGAGATGGTATACATGTTACGAAGAATTTAAAAATCGGAGATATAGATCCCAGGGGAAGAAAAGAATTTATCTATACTATATCGGATAAAGCAAGAGCTCTGGGGGGAAGTGTCCTGGAAGCTATTATGAACTGCTATTCAGACAGGATCATATTTTTTGAAAAATAATTTTTTTATAATAATGTATTACTGATAACGTTAAATATGCCATTGATGACCTGAGCATAAGCATTTAATAAAGGTTTTCCTCCCGTGACGTGTGACGCGTTAAGCGTCACGCGTCACGGGAGCAACTATGTATTATTTATACTCACCACAGTAGAAAGGATATGATATTATGCCTGTATACGAATATAAATGCAGAGACTGCGGGAAAATAAGCGAATTTTTGGACAAGGAAAAAAAACGTGAATGTACTGTCTGCGGAGGTGTAAACCTTGAAAAACAGTTTTCTGCTTTTTCTGTAGTAAATAAAGGTTCTGAACATAAGGAAAGGAGTTGCTGCGGCATGACAGAACCATGTGACAGTCCGAAAAGATGTTGCGGTAAATAAGAACAGATGAATATAAATTTTAAATGTCTTGAATGTGCGATCCACAATTTTATTAAATTACTTGATGAAAACAGGGTTGATTCTGCATTACAGAAGACTGCCATGAAGGATTTTTTGTCTTATCTGTCCAATCTTGATTTTTCACTTTCTCCACCTGTTATGTCCAAATATTATCATAAAGGAATAAGGGAGCTTCTTCATAATGATGATCCATATTATGAGAAAAAGAGATTTTATAACAGAAAAATTCTTTCTGAATATGATAATTTTCTTTCACTTATAAGAAAGACAGATAATCCTTTGAGAGCTTCATTTATGCTGACACTTGCCGGAAATATTATAGATTTCGGGCCGAACCAGGATTATGATATAGAAGAAACACTTTACAATTCATTAAATCAACCCCTTGTAATAGATCATTATGATAATTTAATAAATGATATCTCCGGCGCTTCTCTCGTATTATATGTACTGGATAATGCAGGAGAGATTGTTTTTGATAAACTCTTTATAGAAAGACTTGTAGAGCTTAATATGGTAGATAGAGAAAAAATCGTTGCTGTAACAAGGGGAACACCTGTTATCAATGATGCCACCATGGAAGACGCGAAAGAAGTGGGGCTTACGAAATTAGTTAAGGTAATTGATACGGGCGACTGTGCGCCGGGAATTATTCTTGAAGATACATCGGAAGAATTCAGAACATATTTTAACTCTGCCGATCTGATTATATCAAAAGGTCAGGGTAATTATGAAACACTTCAGAGAGTCAACGGTAAGAATATTTATTTTCTCTTTATAGTAAAATGTCCTTTTATTGCAGATATATTAAAAGTTTCCAGAGGATCTTTTATATGTATGAAACATGGAGAAATTTCATTATAAACTTTTATTACAGAGGAAAATGAAAATTGTATAATCTGACCTGTTCTTATGGTAAATGCAATTTTCAGGAGAACATATATGAATATTTTTGGTCCTGTACCTTCACGACGTCTGGGAAGAAGTCTGGGTATCAACATCATACCTTATAAAAACTGTTCTTATGACTGTGTTTACTGTCAGGTAGGAAGGACACCATGTAAGACTGCAGAGAGAAAAGAATTCTACAGAGCTGAAGATATTTTTAAAGAGGTAAAGAGTAAGCTTGAAGAATTGAATAAAATCGGAGAAAGAGTGGATTTCCTCACCTTTGTATCTCACGGTGAACCTCTTCTGGATATAAATTTAGAAAGAGAAATAGAGCTTTTAAAAAGATTTGATATTAAAATTGCTCTTATAACAAATGCTTCTCTTCTGAATTATTGTAAACATGAAGCCCTGAAAGATATAGACTGGATTTCTTTAAAAATAGATACCGTAAGAGAAGATATATGGAGAAAAATCAATCGTCCCTGTGATGAACTTGATTTAAAGAAAATCCTTGAAGGTATAATTGACTTTTCACAGACATACGGTAACCTGTTAAATACAGAGACAATGATTGTGAAAAATCTGAATGACAGGGAAGAAGATCTTCTGTTACTCGCAGATTTTCTTGGTAAAATTAACCCTCATAAATCCTATATTTCTGTTCCCGTAAGACCGCCTGCGGAAAAGTGGGCGGAAAAACCTGATGAAGAAATAATGCTCATAGCCTATAATATATTAAAAGAGAAAGTTTCATCGGTAGAATATCTTACAGGCTATGAAGGGAATTCTTTTATTTCATCAGGAAGTGTAAAGGAAGATCTTCTTTCCATAACATCTGTTCACCCTATGAAAGAAGAAGGAGCAAGACAATTTCTTTCTTCAAAAAACACAGACTTCCATGTTGTAGAAGAACTTCTGGAAGAAAATTTACTTGTACAGATAGAATATAACGGAGAATATTTTTATAAAAGGAGGTTTCTATAAGTATGAAAAAACACATATTAAATTTCTGGATTGATTTTACATCTTTTATAGCTCTTTTAGCCATATCCTGTACCGGCTGAATTCTTTACTATATATTGCCTCATGGTTCAGGAGGCAGAAGGTTTCTTTTCCTGACAAGGCATCAGTGGGGAGATATGCATGTCCTTTTTGCCGTAATATTTCTCACCGGCATGATTATTCATTTTTATCTGCACTGGGACTGGATAAAGAAAATGTTTTATCAGTGCTTCATGAAAAAATCATGTAATGATATGGAGGAAATACAGTGAATTTAATCGGAAAGAGGTTGTTTTATATTGGTAAAAACTTTACGGGCTATGGAAAATGATCATTGTATTATATGCGGTCAGAAAAATTCCGAAGGCCTTATGATAAATTATGATATTCTTCCGTCAGGGAGGATTTTTGCTCAATGGACACCTTCTGTTAAACATGAAGGTTTTAAAGGAATAATTCACGGAGGTTTACTCAGCACAGTAATAGATGAAGCTATGTCAAAATCTATTATAGCACAGCATATAGAAGCTCTGACTGTAGAACTGAAAGTCAGATTTCATCACTATGCTGAACCTGACGAATTATTGAATATCCACGGATGGATTGTCAGTAAAAATAAAAGGAAAATTCTTACAGAAGGTATTCTGGAAACATACTCAGGTAAAGAAATCGCCCACGGTTGGGGAACTTTTCTTATTATTCCTTAGAATATTAACGATTACCTTTTGCAATACCAGGGTTTTCATTATAATATTTTCTGTGTACAATTCATCTGGATTATTATAGATTTTATTATTATTTTCTATTGTTTTTTTCTTTATACCGGTTTTACCCCCGGCAGGGTAGGGGTGCCTTCCGGTGCTGCTATGGGAAAGGTAAGTATGACGATGCCGGGGGAACTGTTTATTCTTGAGTATCTTTACATAAAACAAAAAATATTGTAAAATTACACCGTATAGGCATAGAAAATTATGAAAAATCAGAAATATATCTTATTATTTTTAGTAATATTACTTCTTTTACTTCCTTTTCAGACTGTAAACCACAGTCACAGTAGTATTGATAGTAACAATGATTGTTCTGCATGCCAGTGGCTGCAGATTTTCTATACCATTTTTATTGTCTCTCTATTTTTATTTAAAATCATTTTTTTCTTACAATTTTTATTTATAGAGGAGTTATTTCTTAATCCGCTGTTTTTCTCTCCTGTCTACTCCATAAGAGGCCCTCCTGTAAAATTATTTTCCTCAATGTAACTTCCTGGTAAGATAGCAGATAATTTAGCAACTGGAAGTTTTATCGTGACGTGTAAAGCGTAAGCATGACGGGCCACGACATAATAATCAGTATTGTATTTATCATTATAAGCACTCAGTAATCTATAATTTTACTAACTAAGTACCGTCACAGGTAAAAGGGTATCCGAAAAAGCTTCTGCCTGGCAGGCTCTGGAGAAGAAAAATTAGTTTTTTATATAGTATTAAAAATCAAATAAGGGTTAATTTATTGTCTGTAAAACAAATTATATAAGGCAAATTATTTTTCTTCGTAAGAGCCTGTCAGGCAGAAGCTGATAAAATGGTTACTAATTTACCTGGTGCGGTACTAAGGGACTGTAAAAAAATAACATGTCACATTATTAAGCAGTTATTATCTTCGCGTCACGCGTTACGCGTTACGCATCACAATACAATCTATAACTATGATGTAGTTATTTTTTTACAACCACTAAATAAGGAGGATAATTTATGTTTTCCAGGATTTGTATTATTCTTTTCTTTATTGTAATTTTTCCTTTGAATGTTTTTGGTTTCAGTGAACATATGGAAAATGATATTGAAGAAAAGATAACATTAACAGAATTAAAGTACAACGCTAAAATTTCAAAAATAAAAGCTGATATTCTCTGTCTTGAAGATAAAAAAGATGAAGAAATAACTTCATCGAATGAAA
>CALARM010001114.1 GCA_937888925.1 uncultured Synergistia bacterium
TCACGATTTTACCAATTGACTCAATATGGTCAATAATGTTATAGTAAGGAATATGTATAACAGATATATTAACGAGTATATCAATGAATTTATAGAAACAGGATTTACTCTGGATTCCAGGGCAATAGAGAAATTTTCTGTATATCTTATGGAATTAATGGAGGCAAAAATTAATATTACTGCTCATGTTTCTCCGGTAGATATAATAAGAGAAAATTTTCTTGATTCCCTGGTCTGTTTTCAGGCGGTTGGCCTGGCAGGTAAAAAAGTAATAGATATTGGAACAGGAGGAGGATTCCCTGGACTTCCATTGAAGATTGTCGAAGATACTATGAATTTACATTTACTGGAAGCTACGGGGAAGAAAGTAGAATTTCTTAAGAACTTAATTAACAGGTTATCTTTAAATAATGTTTATGTCCATCAGGGGCGTGCGGAAGATTTCGGACAGAACAGTGAATTCCGTGAGAAGTTTGATGTGGCCTTTGCCAGAGCCGTAGCAGGACTTCCTGTGTTACTTGAATATGTGCTTCCTTTCATAAAAATGGAAGGTATCTTTATTGCCCAGAAAGGAAAGAAGTATTCAGAAGAAATTGATATGTCGGCATATGCTCTGAAGACACTGGGAGGAGAAATTCTGGATATAAAATCTGTCAGGTTACCATATGAAAGCAGTGAGAAGAGATTAATAATCATAAAGAAGATTTCTCCCACTCCTGTGAAATATCCCAGAAGAAATGGTATTCCTCTCAAAAGGCCTCTGGGAGGCCATTATCAGGGAAAGGAATAAACAGATTATGAAAAAATTATCTCTATTTTTTTTACTGATTTCATTATTTATTACAGGATGCAGAGAGAAAGATCATAATGTGCTCCATCATTCTTTATTAACTCCGAAGCCATCCGCTAAGGCCGGACATTCATTGAAGATGGTTTATATAGCAGGCGGTGGCAAACATTATATGGTTGAAAGATGGCAGGCCCTTGGAGATTATCTCTCCAATAAAACAGGCATAAATATTGAAGTTGATGAAAGGAAAAATTATAGAAACATTATTGAAGCCTTTGAAAAAAAAGAGTCTCATATCGGTTCTGTAAGCGGATTTATTTATGTAAAATTAAAAGAGGAACTGAATGTAATTCCTGTCGTTAAAACAGTGGAAAAAGGTAAAGATACGTATAAAAGTTTTATTGTAGTAAGGAAAGACAGCGGCCTGAAGAATTTTGATGATCTAAGAGGTAAGAAATTTGCTTTCGTAGATAAACAATCTACATCCGGTTATCTTTTCCCAAGGGTAATGATGGCCGACCTTGGAGTAACAAAACTTGAAGATTATTTTTCCCACGTTGTTTTCCTTGATGACCATCTATCATCGATTATTTCTATTTATAATGGCTATGTTGACGGAGGAGTTGTGTCGAGCTTTGTCTTTGACTCGCCGGAAGCACAGAAATATCAGAAAGATCTCTCTGTTATAATGGAAACAGATGATATACCTATAAGCTGTTTTATAGTCAGAAGTGATTTACCGGAGGAAGATGTGAAAAAAATCAAAGCTGCTTTCCTGGACATAGGTAAATCAACTGAAACCACAGATTTGAGGAAAATATTGAGAGTGGATGGTTATATTGAAGCTAAAGACAGCGATTATGCTTCTATCAGAGATGCGATTAAGAAACTTTCTACATTGAAAGATAAAGAGGAAACTCCGACTCCGGTGAAGTAACTGGGGTGATGCGGCGTAATGCGTGATGGGTAGGGTAAACCTGCTCACTTTTCACTTTTCACTTCTTCACTGCCCTCTTCTTCTTTACCATCCTCGTCAGAGCTTTCCTCTTCTTCTTTAATTATTTTATTAATTGTTTCGATATACTCACGGGCTTTATCTGCCAGGTCTCCATGTTTTTCCAAATTTATGGCTTCATTTAAAAGTGCCAGTGCATCTTCATATAAACCTTCTCTTATCATCAATACACCGAGTCTGAAAAGAGAGTTTGCATCAGAAGGATTATATTTTATTGCCAGTTCATATTCTCTCCATGCCTTATCATCTTCTTTTAATTCTTCATATATAATCCCCATGTTCCCGTGGACTGATCTGTAATGGTCCGGTTCAAGTTCCAGAGCTTTTTTCCATTCTGACAGGGCAAATTCAAAATTTCTTTTTTTGAAATATACAATTCCCAGTTCATAGTGAGTGGCCCCATGAGCCGGCATTAAGAGGAGTGCTTTCTGATAATGAGTTGATGCAGAGTTTAACCTTCCCAGTTCATCATAGATTAAACCGAGTGAATAATAGGCCAGTCCGTAGGAATGATCGAGTTCCAGAACTTTTTTAAATTCTTTCTCCCCTTCTTTGAGCTTTCCCTGATGGTAAAAGGCCATGCCGAGATTATAAAGGGAATCTATGTCAGAAGGACATATGTCCAGTGATTTTTTATATTCTTCACAGGCATCATAATAATTTCCTTCCTGGTAATATAAGAGGCCGAGATTATAATGGGCCAGCATTTCAAGGGGATTCAGCTCCACTGCTTTTTTATAATGATATTTTGCTCTGTCCTGTCTGTCAAGTTCTTTCAGGGCAGTGCCAAGATTCAAGTGAACTTCAAGAAATTCAGGGTAAAGCTCAAGAGCCTGCTCCCATGAAGAGACGGCTTCCTCGATTTTTTTGTTTTCATAACAGGCAAGACCTGCTTTAAAATATTCCAGAGCTTCTTTTTTCTTTTTCTCTTCTTCTATTTTTTTCTCTTTTTCTATGTGTTTATCTGATACAATCCCTTCTTTTTTTATTTCTTCTACAGAAATCTCCGGCCCTTCTTCTATTTCATAATGAGATGAAGCCTTTTGGGGGTCCAGTTCCAGCGCTTTCTGCCACTGCTCGATGGCAAGATCGACTCTTCCGATACTGTTATAGGCTTTCCCCAGATTAATATAGAATTTCGCACAGTCAGGGCATATGGTAATAGCTTTTTTGTATGCTTCAATGGCCTCTTTCCATTTTTCCTGTCTGGCCAGATTGAGGCCCGTTTTATTGTAGATTGCTGCTTTTTGCTGTGAATTCTCTTCTTCCATAGACTACTCCGTTTTTTTTAATCGTGACGCATAATCGTGACGCGTCACGGGTGGTTCGTGATGTGTAATGCGTGATGCGTAATGCGTAATGCGTAATGTGTGTTTTACCGGTACAGGGCGAATACAGTGGTTCGCCTCTACTCACCTTTCGCTCTTTACTCTTCACTTTTCACCCTTCACTATATTCAACTCTCAAACCATTTGAACCTTCAAATATAAAAATGTAATTTCACTTATTGTTATAAATTCTTCTGTAGATTATAATATGTAAATTATCATATACAAAATTTTTCTGCTTCGCGTCACGCGTCACGCGTCACGCGTCACGATACAGAAAGGAATACTATATAATGGAATATCCCGAAAAAAATATATTGTTTCTCTCCCTTGAAGATGTAATAGCCTGCGGCGGAAATGATGTAAATAAAGCATCGGAAGATGTAAAGCGAGGGTTTGAATTACTTTTAGAAGATAGAATTGTTCAGCCCCTGAAAACATCATTGAAAATTAAAAAGAAAGATCATGAACATAGAGCCGGTCTTGTAAATTTTCTTCCTGCCTGTGTGGACCTCGGAGAAGAAGAAATTTATTCCTGTAAAATCCTGGGAGCTATGCCTCCCAATGTGGAAATAGGACTCCCCAGAGCTGCAGGACTTACGATACTCTTTGATTCTGTTACCAAAACCCCTCTCTGCGTAATGGATGCACAGGTAATAAGCGCCACAAGAACGGGAGGAGTTACACGTATTGTAGCAGAAAAAATTGCCGACCTGGAAACCGAAGAAATCGGACTCGTAGGAGCAGGTGTCAATATGAGAACACAGCTTCTCGGTCTGCAACTCGCTTTGCCGCGTCTTAAAAAAGTAAAGGTTTATTCCAGAAGAGAGGCAAAACATAGATTTGCTGAAGAAATGGGCGAAAGGACAGGACTCAATATTGTGCCTGTAGATACGGCAGAGGAAGCTGTAAAAGATTGCAGTCTTATAGTTACGTGTCTTCCTAATATGGATAAACCTGTTGTGAAAGCGGAATGGGTTAAGGAGAAAGGTATTACAGCTATAAATATAGGATGTTATGAGTCGGAAACAATACTCCTGAAGCGCATGGACAGGGTATTTACCGATATATGGGAACAGAATAAACATAGAGGAGTTCAGACTCTGGCTCTTGCAGTATTTCAGGGAGTCATACCGGAAAGTATTGTGGAAGACATAGCTCCCGTGCTCGCAGGGAAAAAGCCTGGAAGACAGTCCCGTGATGAGAATATATTCTTTTCTCCTATCGGCCTTGCATTCGAAGATGGCCTTGTGGCATGGAGAGTTTATAAAGAAGCAATCAGAAAAGGAATTGGAACTAAACTTACTCTCTGGAAATCATGTAAATGGATCTGAACAGTGAGCAGTTATCAGTGACCAGTTATCAGTGACCGGTGAGAAGTGAAAAGTGAGAAAAAGTGAGTCGTGAGTCGTGAGAAGGCTTACCCTGCGCGTCACGCGTCACGCATTACGCATCACGATTTAAAAGAAAGGTACAATCTGTGAAACTTACAAATGAAAACTTAATAAAATGCATGGAGGAAACTCCTCCTGAAGAACTTGTGAGAATCTGCCGGGAATGCCAGAAAATTGCTACCTATGATAAGATAAAAGACGATAGACTTAAGAGTGACCCCATGCCTGTCACCGTATTCCCCGTACCTTATATTGTAACGAAAGACATAATAAAAAATGTTACAGGGAAACTGGATATTTTCATAGATGGTTTGATTAAACTTGAACAACATATTCTCTGTGACAGGGGAGGCCCTCTCTATAATCGTCTGATGAATTCTTTGACTCCCGGAGGAAGGCATCTTGTAGAAGAATGCACCTTTGAATCAGATTATTCCTTAAGGAGACGTCATAGAAGGATTGACGGATATTTGAATTTCTTTACAGGTGAATTTTCTATCATAGAAGTCAATCAGGCTGCACCTCTTGCTATTGATTTTTATGATGTTTCCCAGAGGATGGCATCTCATTTCCTGAATTCGCTGGGCTTTTTTTACCAGCCTGTTCTTCTGGCCCATCATATCCTGAACTGGTTTGTAGATGAATATACTTACAGATATCCAGGTAAATTTCCTCATAATATAGCCCTTGTAATAGAACATGGATATTTGCCTAAATTTATAGACCTTCCACAGATGGCTCTTATATGTGAAGAACTTGCCAGGGAAAAATATGGTGAAAAACTTTCCATTAAGGTCTGTTTCCCTTATGAAATAAGCCTGTCCGGTGAAAAGATAATGTTTGACAATCACGAAGTAGATATGATATGGAGAAATTCCGTGTATATGACGAAATACAGAGAAGAAGGTCTTAATATTAAAGATTATGAAACAATCTGTCATAATCCCGATAAATATCTTATCATTAATGCCACCAGGGTCTGGCTCACAAGGACAAAGGAAGTTTTTTCTCTCCTGAGTAATGAAGAGTGCCGCAAAGAGATAGGTCTTTCAGAAGAAGAAGACAGGATAATTAAAGAAATTGTTCCCTATTCCGTAAACCTTAAATATGAGACTCAGGTGACGGAAACGGTGATAAAAGAAAAAGATCTGTGGATTACAAAACCTGCCGATGCAGGATTCGGTAAAGGTGTGGAATTCGGTGCTGCCCACAGTGAAAAATCATGGATAAGTATAATTAAAGAGAGAACAGAACAGGATGGTTTTATCTTCCAGAAAAGGGTAACATATCCGACCATTCGGGTAACCGATATAGATGACGATGGACATCTTATAAACCACAGAGTCGAATATGATTTCTGTCCCCATCATATAAACGGTGCCTTTACAGGCACGGCCCTTACGAGGACAAATGTTCTGGAAGAAAAAGGAAAAGTAAAGAAAATGAATCTCGTAGGAGGAGGAATAATACTTCCCGTTATCGGGGCAGAAGCCTGTCCGCCTCTGCAGAAATATTATGTTTAATAAAAATATTAATTCGTTCTTATGTGCATTTATATGTGTTGTTTCATCTGCTATAGAACCTGTTCTTTCCAAGATAGGATACAGATATTTTGTAACTCCTTATGAGTTGCTTATACTGCGATTTCTTATAGGAGGTATTGTAGTTCTACCTCTTGTCAAAAGATACAGATGGATTGGCTGGAAAAATACGGCCGGTCTTTTATGGCTGGCACTGCTTCTTATGAGTACATGCGGCCTTGTCCTTGTTGCATTGAAATATCTTACTGCCGTCGTTGTCATTACAATTATTACCGCCACTCCTGCCTTTGTGGCAATTGTAAATCAAATGCTCGGTAAGGAAATACTTTCTAAGAGATTCTGGATTGGTTTTTTATTCTGTTTTACAGGTATTTTACTCAGTATTGAAATACACAGAGGAACATCAAATTCTCAGACCTTCAATATAATAGGACTTTTATGCGCTTTCGGTTCTGTTGCCGTATCCACTATTTATCGTACACAACTGGATGATGCTACAAAAAACTTTCCTCCCATGCAGGTATCTACCTATATGTTTATAATGGATGCCATTGTGGCATTGTTTTTTCTGCCCACCGTGTGGCCTATGTCAGGAAAAACATGGGTTATAGGCAGTATTATAGGCATTGCCGCTGCTATCGCCAATATCAGCTTTCTTATGGCCATATATTTTATGGGTTCTACAAGAATGTCTGTTATAGGCCTTCTTCAGAGACCTCTGGTCATAATCTGTGCGGCTCTTATATTAAAAGAACCTCTCAGCGCCGTTCAGATAGCAGGTATAATTCTTGTTATTATAGGAATCCGTATGGCAAAGGTTACAAAGAGAACACAGCTTTTAAATAAAGAATTTGCCGTAGCTTTGAAATAAAGTTTTTATGTTATAAAAAACAGTGGCAAGGCACTCCTCGCCACTGTTTTTTATATTTATATAAATTTTATAAAAAATTATTCTTTTGTATAAGACAGCATAAGTGCAGATGTTGCTCCAAGAGCTGTAGAAACTGCAACTCCTCCGCCATGTCCCCATATACCCGGTATTGCTGTAGTGACTGCAAAAGCACCTGCACCTTTGGCAAAATCTTTCAGACTGAACTCATTATTTCCTGCAATACCATTAATAACACCTGCTAACATAGCGCTAACAGCAACCGTTCCGATTACTCCGCCTATTCCCATTTCCTTCCCCACGGCAAAGGATATCCCTCCCAGAATAAGACCTCCCAGGCCTCCTACAATTGAACTGCCTGCAGCACAATCTCCGCTTATAGATTTGAGGTTTACCATTGGGCCTTTTAAAAAGTCTGGTTTCTCTTTGCTTTCTCCAAGAACTATCTGATCTTTTACAGTATTTTCGCCGGTAACTTTTTTCTGGCCAACATTAAACTGAGCGGTTGTCTGTAAGTTCTGTCCATTAATCTTCATAAAATCTTCCTCCTTATATTAAGTTTATCTTAGTAAAGAAAATTATATAATAATCTGTCATGTCTTTCAATATTTTTTTGTTAACAAAATGTAACAAGAAAGTTGGATTTTTTATTTACTATAGTTTTGCACTTTTATTATTGTCATTAATATTACTGAATATAGCCGGTGGAGATTGTGTAGAAGACTTAAGAATATTGGAAAAAGATGAAGGATTTGTCGAAGTGTTACAAAAAATGGAAACCTATAAATTGTATCGTAAAGAGAGACGTGAATTAGAACGCTGACATAGGAAGGAAAATGTTCGTTCAGTTCCATTCCACTCTTCAGCCTTCAGATATTTACAGAAATTTTATAATAAAGAAGAAGAGAGTAATAGAAAAATTCATAAGGCATTCATTCCTTTACTATACTTTTGCACTTTTCAAACAAAGCCTTATTCTACCTTGCAGGGCATCCGCGAGGGATGCCCTTACGTGATAACGGGTTTTCAAAATTCTGCAAAAGTATAGTCCTTTATATAATGAATATTTAAAAGGTTTAAAGAATGTAAATGGAGATTTCCTATCATTATATACAGTTAACCTTTGGCAAATTCTTTTAGTCGTCTCCTCTCGCTATTACCTGACCAACAGCTGCTAATATACAGGCAGCAGCACCTAATCCTATTGCTCCTTTTAGTCCAATTAGTCCAAATTTCTGGGCTAGAGCACTGTAGCCTATTCCTAAAGTAAAAAGACCTCCCAGACCTCCTGCAACTGCAATGCATGCGAAACCAGCTTTTTCTCTTTTGTCGATAGAGTCGTCCATAGATTTGAGATTTACCATGGGTCTTTTTAAAAAGTCAGGTTTTTCCCTGCTTTCTCCGAGAATTACTTCGTCTTTTATCGTATTTTCACTGGCAATTTTTTTCTGGCCAACATTAAACTGAACAGTTGTCTGTAAATTCTGGCTATTAATCTTCATGAAATCTACTTCCTTATATTAATTTTATCTTATTAAAAAACATTATATAATAATTTCCCGGGTATTTCAATATTTTTATGTTAACAAAATGTAACATAAAAATTAGATTTCTTAATTTAGATAAATAACTAAAAGTTAACATCTTTGTAACAAAAACTATCTTTTCATCTCATAATAATTGTGTTATCATTTAATTGATTTATTATAAGGTTTTTGTGTAACAAAAGGGGATGCAGTTATGATAATAAATAACAGATCATCTATAGATAAAATATCACCGCCATTAAAAATAAATAAAAAAGAGATATTGGAAGAGCCGAAAGATGAGGTAACACTATCGGGACAGAATGAAAAAGAATGGACTCTTCTTTTCTACCTCGACGGAAACAGCAATCTTAGCAGAACGTCTCTTTATAAACTGAGGAGTCTGGAAAAAGTCGGTTCTGATGATAATATGAATATAGTTGCCCAGATATCCAGGCCAAAACACTTTATAAGAGATATGGTTACAGGTGACTGGAGCGGCACAAGAAGATATTATGTTACACAGAATCCTTCATCGAATGAAGTCTATAATCAGTTTAATCTCCATGACGGCTATACTAAAGGAAAAGTTATGGCAAACATGATGGGACAGGCTTTAAAAGATGGTAAGGAGAAAGGAATTATTACAGAAGATAGTGGCCTCATAGAAAAATCGAAGTTTCTTTACAAAGCTACTAAAGCTTCTCCATTTAACAGTGTTAGAAATATTCTTAAAGAAACGGGAGAAATAAATTCACAGCTTGTTTCGGAAGAAGGACGGGCTGCAATGAGCAGCCCTGAAACTCTTAAGGATTTTCTGGAATGGGGAATGAAAAATTATCCTGCAAAACATTATATGGTAGTAATACAGGGACATGGAACAGGTCCTGAAGGTGTTCTCGGAGATAAAGACGGAAAAATATCTCTTCCTGTTATGGAAAATACTTTAATGGATGTTCAGAAAGATACTGGAGTTAAGCCTGATATACTCTTTTTTGATGCCTGTCTTATGGGAGGCGCAGAAGTTTCCTATCAGATGAAAGATACTGCAGATATAATGATTGCTTCTCAGGAAGTGGAAAGAGGTTTTACGCTGCCATATCAAAAACCTGTAGAATTTCTGGGAGAAGCACTGCAAAAAGGCCCTGTAATTCCGGTAGACCTGGCAAAAAAAGTTATAGAAACAGGGAAAAATAATACTGCCCATAATTTTACTCCTACTATGGCTGCAACAGATCTTAAAGAGATGAAGAATTTTGGTGTGGCTCTTGATGAGTTTTCAAAGGCTTTGGATAAAGCACAGGATAAATATAAAGAGAAACTTGATGAACTCATTGCTTCTTCTCAGCATTTTAATCTGAAATATGAAGGAGAAAAAGTAAAACTCCAGGAAAGACTCGCCGGTCATCTGAAACCATCTATAGTCAATAATTGTGTTGATTTATATGATTTTGCCTGTAAAATTGCTGAAAGTTCTGATATAGACGATGAAAATCTGAAAAAATCGGCATCAGATTTTCTAAACTCTCTATCTAAAACAATCCTCGCAAATGAAACAACAGGTGAAAATTATCAAAACGCCCATGGCCTTTCAATTTTTTTACCGGAACAACCGGAACAATTTAGTAAAAAGACATTCTCGGAATATAAAAAGCTTTCTCTGGCACAGGATACCGGATGGGATGAGTTTATTGCCGGATAAATTGACATGAGTTTTGTTTCGTGAGATATAACCGGTCATAAGTTTTACATGAATTCAGCCATCGATATTCTCATAATATAGCTCTGAAATACGTAAAGGATTTTATTGCTTTTTCTTATATTGCTGGATAATTACACCGGATATAATAAATACCAGTCCGATTATTGTTGAAAATAAAATTTTCTCTCCCACTATAAATGAGATAAACAGGAGTGATATAAAAGGAGAAAAATATACGAGATTACTTATCCTGTCGGTTTTTGCAGAAAGCTTTAACGCTTTAAGCCACAGAACAAAGGTAAGACCCATTTCAAATAATCCTACATAGATGACAGCCAGAATGCCTTTTATATCAGGTACGATGATTTTTGAATAAAATACCGTTAAAATCAGAGTGAAAACAAAACCTGCCAGAAAATTAAAGAATAGTTTTACCGCTTCATCCCTTTTATCTTTTACATTATAAATCCAGAACAGAGCCCATATGACTGATGACCCCACTGCAAGTCCCACTCCGAAAGGATTTGAAAATTTCATTGATAAAATATTTCCGCCTGTCCCTATTATGACTACCCCTGTGAAACTTGTAATAATAGCGAAAATACTTTTCATTTCTATTTTCTGTTTCAGCAGGGGAATGGACAGCAATACCAGCATAAGAGGCCATGTGTAATTGAGCGGCTGCGCTT
>CALARM010001115.1 GCA_937888925.1 uncultured Synergistia bacterium
ATAACATATGAGCAATATAAAATCGGCAATTTCCGTACATATTATATTACCCCTTGCGGCACAGGAGACTCTTCTCGGTAATTTTAAAGAGATAGAGCCTGAGCATTTTTTAAATGGTATCTTGAAATTTGCAGAATATGAAGACGGGGAACTGAAAAAGCTTGTAAGAGAAGTTCCGAAAGCTCTCGGCCAGATCATGAAAGAACGGGATGCTCTCAGGACTTACCTTGAGTGCTGTAATATAAAAGTGCCGTCTGTAAGTACTGATATGAGGAGAAAATTAAGACTGGAAATGGGAGAAGGAAATTTCTCCGGAAAAAGAGATAAAATACATCGTTCTGCCGCTACATGCGAATTTTTTCGTCACGTAGAAGCTAATGCCGAAAAGAGAGGCCTTACAGAATGGTCATTACATGAACTGGTGGAATTATTACTCAGAAAGCCTTCTCATTCTGTGAGAAAAATAATGACCGAATACAACGTAGAAGTTAAAAGTTTCAATCAAATCCTTGCAGGACCTGTTGAAAAATATCTGAACATAAAAGTTTCGCCTTCCTCAAACAGACCTGAGATAAGAGAAAAATCTCTTCTGGAGGCTGAAGAAAAGATTGATATAAAAAAGGAAGCTATATTTCCCGTTATAATAGAGGCTTTGAAGAAAAAAGAAAAAAGTATCCTCCTCATTCAACATGGAAAAATCACTCCTTCAGAAATTATCCGGACTCTGGAAGCATATCTTAAAAATGAAACGGATGATCCCCTCTTTAAAGGTAAAACTATTATGAAGATAGAAAAAAATGATTACAGCCTTTCTATTACAGAACTTGAAATAAAACTGGACAATATATTCAAAGATTCGAAATTAAAGGGAAATATGTTTTTCTTTATAAATTCTTTTCATGATTTTATGATGAGAAAAGAACTTTACAATAAATTAAAGGAAACCCTGAAAAGTAAACAGGTAATATGTATGGCAGGGACAGATTCTTATAATTATAATAAATATATTCAGCCAGACAGTGACTGGAAAAAATATTTTCGTCCCCTGTGGATTCATAACAGGGTAAATATACCGGAAAGACTTTAATTTTCAAGCAGTCAGATTATCCTTCTGATAGCTGACTGATGATAACTGAAGGCTAGAAATGTTTACTCATAGAGGCCAGTTAATAATAGATATTGCAAAAGACTTTGCTTTTCATAAGAGAAAACCATGTCTGGACTTCGAGGCCCTTCTCTGTGGAGTAATGAGCGATTCCGAAGGAATTATAAGGTTTTCTGAGTGTTTAAAGCTTGAACCGGCAGATCTTTCTTTGCTTTTTCCTGTCAACGAATTCCCCCGTAATGTCTGTCCGGGAAAAATGGATCTGGCAGGCTCTGGCAGAGATATTATATCTTCAGCTCTGGAACTTGCCATTTCCTCTGCCCCTCATCCAGTTCATCCCGGTCTTATAGATATATGCCATCTTGTATGTGCCATAGCTATGTCAGAATATACTCCTAAATTTCTCCGTAATATAAAACCTCAATCCAGGGATGGTATGGTCACTGTGTTGAAATCCTGGTACAATGCAGAAGACAGAACATCTTCCATAGTAAGTCTTATGAGTAATCTTAAAGAACTGAGAAATGAACTTATGAGCAGGATTTACGGTCAGGATCATGCTATTTATGCCTTTATTGAAGGGCTTTATAATGTACAGATTTTACATGACAGAAATAGAAAAAAGCCGGAAGCCATTTTTATTTTTGCAGGTCCTCCAGGTGTAGGGAAAACCTATATGGCTCAGATTGCTGCAACTCTTCTGGGACGTCCTTTTAAAATTTTTGATATGACAGGTTTTTCAAATCATAATTATCAGGGCTATCTGATAGGATGGGACCCGTCATATAAAGAGGCCTGCAGCGGTGTTCTTACAGGTTTTGTAGAAGAACATCCCAGAGCAATCCTTCTTTTTGACGAGATAGAAAAGGCTCACCTGACTATTATACAGCTTTTTTATCAAATTCTTGACGAAGGCCGTCTGGAAGATAAATTTACCAGAAGAAATGTATCTTTCACCGATACTATTATTATATTCACCACCAATGCAGGAAGAAGTCTTTATGATAATCCCAATAAAAGCGGTATAAGCACAGCCAACTCTGCATATCATAAGAGAACTATTCTGAATGCTCTTGAACATGAAAAAAATCCGTCAGACGGAACACCTGCCTTCCCTTCAGCCATATGTTCCCGCCTGGCACAGGGCTATCCTCTGATGTTCAATCATCTCGGTGTAAATGAGCTTGAAAGGGTAGGTGAGGAAGCATTAAAACGTACAGAACTTCTTCTTTCAAAAGAATATTACAAATCTTTTCACCATGACAGACTTTTACCTGTAACCCTTATACTCAACCAGGGAGCGAAGGTAGATGCAAGACAGCTCAACGGGGAAGGTGAGAAATTTTTTAAAAGAGAACTCTTTAATTTTGCCGGTCTCTATGAAAAAGATAATCTTGAAGATATTCTGACGGAAATAGACAGGATAAATGTGGAAATAGAAATGGAACCTCTCATTAAAGATTTTTATGACAGCCCTGATAACTTTAAAGTTCTTATTGTGGCAAAACCTGAACTGTACGGGTTTTATGAAAAATGTATAAGAACAATTTCCTGGTATTCCGCCTCTTCGCCGGAAGAAGTTTTAGAAGTCCTTTCTTCTGAAGATATAAATATGGTTTTACTGGATATCTGGTTCAGGAGAGGAGACAGTAAAAATATTCATTCCTCCTTCGATATGACGAAAACCATCTATCAGGGACTGGATTATATGCCTTTTTCTGCAAGATCTTTTGATGAAGGAAGAAATATACTCAGGAAAATCCATGAACGTTTTCCTCTTATTCCTGTCTACATCCTTTCTATTACAGGGCTTTCCAGTACAGGGCTGGATAAGAAAAAAGAGATTAAAACCCGTATAAGTGATACAGTCATGGCTTTATATAAAGGGGAAGATGAGAGAATACCTGTAGATGAGGAATTGTTACTTGCATGTATCCGTTCCGGCGGTGCCCGCGGTATGATAACAACAGACTTCGGCAGTGATTTTATAAAGTCCCCTGAATTGAATTCCATTGATTTTACAAAGAATCTCCTGGAAATAAATCGCCGTCTCTGGAGAGAAAAGAAAGTAACGAATATGGCAAAAGAAAGGAAAATACTACATTTCGATACAGGAACAACAGTAGATAAGATGAACAGACAGGTTATTATTAAACTCAGGAATTTTCATTTTGCCCGTGCCATTGATGCCGAAGATGCAGGTGAAATGGTTGAAGATGTTGAAAGACCGTCTGTAAGGTTTTCCGATGTTATAGGAGGAAGGACTGCAAAAGAATCGTTACAGTTTATTATAGACTGGCTGAAATCACCTGCTTCTTACAGGGGGCTCGGTATTCGCCCTCCGAAGGGAGTGCTTCTGTCAGGCCCTCCCGGCACGGGTAAAACCATGCTTGCAAGGGCTGTCGCCGGAGAATCTAACTGTGCCTTTCTCCAGATGTCCGGTACAGCTTTTGTCACACAGTATCAGGGCAGCGGCCCTCAGAATGTGAGAAATCTATTTCAAAGAGCCCGCCGTTATGCGCCTTCCATCATATTTATCGATGAAATAGATAGCATAGGCAAAAAGAGAACCGGTGCTACGGAAGCAGGAAGAGCCGAAGAAGCAACACTGAATACTCTGCTTACTGAAATGGATGGTTTTTCATCACCTTATTCTCCTCCTGTTATTGTTCTTTCAGCAACAAACCTGGTAGAGAATCTTGACAGTGCCCTGAGAAGGCGTTTTGACAGAGAAATTCCGGTAGATAAGCCTGACAGGAGAGAAAGACTGGAATATCTGAATAAAATGCTCTCGAAAAGAAAAAAATGTCATATTTCAATGAAGGTTATAGAAAGAATAGCCAGTCAATCTGTAGATATGACTGTGGCAGATCTGGAAAGAATTCTTCAGGAAGCTTCAGTTATGTCTCTTCGGAAATCATCGGAAGTGACCGATGAAATTTTAGAAGAGGCTTTTGAAAAAATAAGGGTGGGAGAAGCAGATGAAAAACGGGATAAAGAGACTCTGAGAAGAGTGGCAAGGCATGAAGCAGGTCATGCTCTGATGGCATGGCTCGGAGGCAATATGCCTTTACAGGTTACTATTGTAGGTCGCGGTGATAAAGGGGGATATATGGAAAGAGAGGTGAATGAAGAAAAGATTATTTATACAAAG
>CALARM010001116.1 GCA_937888925.1 uncultured Synergistia bacterium
AAATCCTTCTTTATAAAAAATTATTGATTTTTTTTACGCCCTGTTTTATTATATTACAGACACAAATTTAGAAAGGAAGGGATTTAAATGAAAAGATTTTTTATTTTTCTCCTTGTAACTATTCTCTGTCTTTCAGTCACTTCTTTTGTTTTTGCAGCAGACAGAGGACTTAAGCCCGGTATTACTCTGGAAGAGTTTAAAGCCTACTGGGAACAGGCCGGGAAAACACCTGAAGGTTCTGTAAAATGCCTTATTATTGCGGCGCTTGAAACGGTAAAAGAAGGTAATAAAGACGGTAAAAAGATGTGGGGTATGGTACTTCATAAAGATTATGTAGACGGTAAAGGTGAAGTTTCAGACAGATTGGCCCTGGATCAGTGTTCCAGACAGATAAAGGGCACTGATTTTAAAGGAGCCATACTTACTTCTTACCTTGGAGGAACCCCGGAAAACGGTTATGTCTGTTCCTATGAAAATGACCTGGTTCTGGTTGATACACAGGCAATAACAGATGAAGAAGTAAAAATCTTTATACAGAGCGGCGGTAAAGATATGGCCACACCTGTAAGGCTCAGGAAAAATAAGGACGGTTACTGGAAAGTTGTGGAATATTCCTCTGTTTATACAGGTGTAAAACCGGTTGACAATAAAGATTTTTGATGAAATGTGAAGCATAATGCGTGATGTAAGAAACATGGCATCACGCATTACATTTCACGACCTTATTATCTGTATTCGTTCTCCATGGTCTGAACCATCTCTTCCGTAAGTGCTTCACTTTTGCGAAGTTCATCAAATTTATTGAGTAAATCTTTCACGGTAAGATGTTTTTTGTCTTTTTCCGTCAGTATATCTATAATCTGTCCTCTATGCATCATAACAGTCATGTTCCCCAACTCGAGGGCCTGCTCCATGCTGTGTGTTACCATCAGAACAGTGAGATTATCTCTTTCGATGAATTTCTTCGTAAGTGTTATTACCTGTGCTGCAGATTTAGGATCAAGTGCTGCAGTATGTTCATCTAAAAGCAGTACCTTCGGTTTTGTAATAACTGCCATTAGAAGAGTAAGAGCCTGTCTCTGGCCGCCTGAAAGAGAACCTATCAGGTTATTGAGCCTGTCTTCGAGTTTCATTTCAAGGTGTGTTATATGTTCCCTGTAACACTCAAGTCTTTCCTTATTGAGTCCTATGTTTAAGAGTCTTTTTTTCCCTCTTAACCAGGCCATATGGAGATTTTCAGCAACAGTTATATTGGGAGAAGTTCCTTTAAAGGGATCCTGAAAACATCTGGAAATAAATCTGGCTCTTCTGTAATCAGGTTCTGCCGTTACATCACACCCTGCAATTTCAATCGTGCCGATGTCAGGGAAGAAAGAACCTGCAATACCGTTCAGAAGCGTGGATTTCCCTGAACCGTTTGTTCCTATTACTGTTACAAAGTCCCCTTCTTTTATGTCCAGATTGATGTCCTGAAGGGCGTCAACCTCATTTATGGTTCCTCTGTTGAATTTTTTATGGAGATTTTTAATGTGTATCATCTCAAAATTTTTTCTGCCTTTTTTAAAACATGTTCAGGTATTTCAATATCAAATTGTTTTGCAAGCTTCAGATTTACATAAATCTTTTCAGGGACATAATTTTCTATCGGTATATCTTTCGGGTTTTCTCCTTATTTACATGTGCCATAGATTGAAGCGCAGGAGTCGATATGGTAATTATATAATCATATTTGTTCTGGACAATTTCCTGTGCTATTGCCTGACCTGTAGAAAAATCATTCTGCCCGCTTTTTTCATAGATTTTTATATTATTTTCTTCAAGAAGTCCGCTTTCTTGCAGTCTATCCTTGATACCTCTTGCCGTTTCCATCATAGGTTCCATATCATTAAAGCGAAAAAATGCAAGTTTTTTCTGTTTCTCCTGTGCAGAACGTTCTTTTTTTATTACAGTACCATCTTCCTTTATTACGATTGTTGCCTGTAAGAATAATTTTTCCGGTATCTTTATATTCAGTTTTTTTACTGCAGCCATATTTATGCCAAGTTCAATCTTTTTATAAGTTTCAAAGGGAATATTCTGAGGTTTTTCTCCTTTTAAAATTCTGTCAACCATACGGGCTGCCTGTATGCCGCTCAGGGCATAATCATATCCATAGGCGAAGACTGCTCCGTCTTTAAGTCTGTCTATATCATTTATGAGAATGGGAATATTTTTTGCATTTCCTGCTTTTACAATTGAGTCAAAGGCTGAAAAAACAATATTATCGGGAGGGAGAACAAACATGTCTATATTTTTCCCTGTAAGAGATGTAGCTGCCTGATATACTTCGGAAGAACCGTTAATGGTTACACCTTCGAAGGTAATATCACTGTCTTTCTTCACTTCCTTTTCCAGATTTCCCACATTGTATACTGCATTTACCTGTGACGGATCCCACATGGTTCCTATCTTTACTTTCCCCGGGAACATAGTTTTTACAATAGCAACGGTATTTTCCATAGGTATCCATCCGTAAACGCCTGTAACATTGGGCAGATGGTCATTATCACCGGAACCGGCTCCCAGTATGAAGGGATTTGCCACAGTAGCGAAAACGACAGGTATGGTTTTTGTTTTATTTATTGCAGCCTGTGTGGTACCGCTTGATATGGAAACAATTACATCATATCCGTTCATTATGTATTTATCAATAATAGTATTGACAGTAGGCATGTCACCCTGGGCATTCTGAAGTTCTATTGTGCAATTTTTTCCGTCAATATAGCCGATTTTTTTCATTTCTTCAGAGAAGGCATCTCTTGTTACATTCAGAAGGCCGTTATCATTTAACTGTACCACGCCGATTTTATAAAATTTTTCCGATTTTCCTGATAAAATAGATCTGAAATGTTTATCTGAAATAAAGAATATTCCCATTACCAGGATTATTCCTGCAGGAATAAGGATAGATCTGTATTTTTTTAAGGTTTCTAGTGACTTTATCTTTTTGCCATGTACAGGCATAACATGTGTTACATAGAGGGTTATAAGGACAAACAGGGATGTGAATAATTTAAGATCTACAGGATTCATCCCCCCGTAAAGGGCAAAGGCAATCATGAACCTGTAGACTACAGAACCGGCTATTGCACTTAACATGGTAATATAAATAGAAGAAGTCTTTAAAAGTGATTCACCTATAATAACAGAGGCAAGCCCTATCATCAATGTTCCTATACCCATGCCGATATCGGCAAATCCCTGGTATTGAGCTACAAGTCCGCCGGAAATGCCGACCAGTCCGTTTGCCAGGGTAAGACCGAGTATATTAATGAGATCCGTATTTACACTGTTTGCAGAGGCCATTACAGGATTATCTCCTGTCACTCTGATTGTTATACCGAGATCTGTTTTGAAAAAGAGGGAAATAAGGAACCAGAAGAGTGCCATAACAATCAGAAGAAATATAGATATCCATATTTCTTTCGCCATACCCGGATTGAATGAATTAAACCATGTTATAAAAGTAGGCATTTCAAGGAGAGGTATATTTGATTTCCCCATTATGCGGAGATTTACCGAATAAAGACCGATCATTACCAGGATTCCTGCAAGGAGTCCGTTTATTTTCATTTTTGTATAAATAAGGCCTGTACAGAGTCCTGCTGCTCCTCCTGCCAGAAATCCTGCAAGAAGGGCAAGGAATGGATTTACGCCGGATGTAATCATAACTGCCGTTACGGCAGCACCTGTTGTAAAACTGCCGTCTACAGTAATATCGGAAAAATTCAGTATACGGAAGGTAATAAGAGTGCCGGCAGCCATGAAAGCATAAAGTAAACCCAGATTTAAAGCGCCAAGCCATAGTTCCATACTTTAGCGAAATCTATCCTTTCAGTTCTATGATACCTGCCACGCCATGACTGAACATACTTTTACCCAGGAGATGTTTCACTCCTGAAGGCTCAAGCTCTGAAGTAATTCTATTCAGTTCTGTTTCAAATTCATCCGCTTCTCTTTTAAAGAGTGACTGTTCGAATATAGCGCCGTGGATATGGAAATTATTATCTTTCGGCACGAGATCCTTTATCTTTTCTTTTCCTTTATCTTTTACTGCTATGCCGCAGGCCACAACTATTTGATCTATGTATTCCGGCTCTATGGAAAAATTTATCCATGACGAAAAATTAGAACTATGAAAAATACTGTTTCCATTTTCAGGCTTTTTTTCTGTAATGGGAACTTGCTTTAAATTCATTCCGCTGAGGCCCTTGCTTTCCGCAAAAAAAACTATGCCAGCAACCGGAAATTCTGATATGGCCAGAAATGAGTCTATTAATCTGTATAAATCTATAAATCCGTCTGTTCCGTAAAATGATAGAATATATTTCCAGGGGCCGTTAAATCCGAAGCCATGAAAAAAATTATATTTAATAGAATCCTGCTGATTTGCATAAAGCATAAAATCCACACACGGTTTTTTTACTGCAGGATATACAAAGAGATTGCTGTTTATTACAACTGTTTCACCGAAATAATCCTTATAATCCTTATAATATTCACCCAGGGCGGCAAGACCTGTGCCGAACCTTATATCTTCCGGTTTTATAGATATGACATGTTCTCTTTCATATGATGAAAGTGACATGTGTTCCTGTGTTCCTATAGAAATCAAGTTCCCTGAACTTTCGTGATATGATTTTATATTCAGTGAAATTCCATTTATTTCTTTAGATGTAGTTCTGGTAATATTTTCTGTTCCTTTAGATTGTTTTAGATCTTCTTTTTTCTCAATAATATAGAAGAGTTTATCGAAACCTGTAGTTTTAAATATATTGGCCACATAATCAGTCATTTTACAGAGAATTATTTCTCCGTCTACTTTTTTTAATTGTTTTTGAAATAAGAGAAATATTCTGAGTCCTGCACTGCTTATATAATTTACGTCTTCAAGATTTACTGCTATTATTCTTTCCCCGGAAAGAGTCATGTCTTTTAACAATGTTTCCAGATCCTTTGAAGTGTTGCTGTCTATTCTGCCTTTTATATTGACCCATTTAGTGTTATATTCTTCTGTAATATTATATTCAAACATGTTTTACCTCTATTTGTTGTCTATCTTATCAGTACATCTGTTTCCAGAAAGGAAAAAGTGATTTTCTTATAAATCTGAAGTAATTAAAGAAATAATAAAGTAAAATACTGAGCAGGATAAGCATTATAATATGAATTGAAATATATAGTTTATCTCTGGAAGAATTGCTTATATCTAGAGCAATAGTGCCTCCTTCGTCTATAAGTTTCAGTTCGAATCTGTTTTCTCCTGAATGGATATAAGAGCCTATGTCTATATCAAAACCGTTTATATAACCGGAAAAGGATTTTGTAATCATTTTATCAAGAGAGACAGGGGTATTGTTTATCTTTATATATTCTATCCTGTCGTCTGCCACAATGTTTATTACTCTCTGTGACATGTGGGAGGCATAAATTTTACCTGTGAAGATATATACCCTGCTTTGAGTCGAATCTTCACTGAAAGGAAAGACAATTTCCCTGATTTCATCTTTTTCGTCTTTTACTTTTATACCGGTGAAACTGAGAATGGTATAATTATTTAACAGAATAAAAATCAGCAATAGAGAAATCAGTATTGCGTATTTTTTATGTTCTTTAATGAAATTTACTATTTTTTCGTCCATATTTATTATAATACGACATTATCTCTTTTCTTTCCTTCATGTTTAGTGAGGCAGGCATAAATAATGCATATTTAATCCCGTCACGCGCTGTGACGGGAAGAAACAATTTATTACACGCTCAGATTCAGGTCACTAAAACCCTTCCAAAATCCAATTCCTTCCGCAATATACCATAGGAGAAGTTCTTGAGTCAAAACGCGGTTTACTTCACATCTTCCTCTCTGTCCCTTTTCTGTTGCCATAACCCTTGAAGGACAGTCGCCGCCGCAGTGCCAGTAGCAGAAACAGTCCCTGCAGTTATTTCTGAGACTTTTCTGTTTATCTATAAATTCATAAATTTTATCTTTATCTACATTTACAGAAGATGTAACGTTACCGGCAGCAAACTGAGAAAACAGAGGATGACTTCTGTCATGAATTTCAAAACATGTAACTATATCTCCCTCCGGTGTTACTACCAGACAGTCTTCAGGACAGAGGCAAAATGATGAAGCTATAACCCATGGCCTTGCACCGGAATAAAATACATGTCTTCCGTAATCTCTTCCTGTTTCATAGGCTTTTATAAAAGAAGACGTAAAAGATTTTATATGA
Organism: uncultured Synergistia bacterium; assembly: GCA_937888925.1. Next base: position 6,276 of record CALARM010001116.1, read on the forward strand.
TTTTTTGAAGGGTCTCTGTATATGCCCCTTTTATTAAGATAACATGGTTCGATTTGTATAGTCTGGCAATCAGTTTCCTCACATATAAAAGATACAGAAGCAGGAAGTCTGTCGAAAGTGTCTGGCACTGAAGTCATGCGTATGGAATATGGTATTTTAAATCTATCAAATTCTTTTATTGTTTTTATGACAGAGTAAAAAGAACTTTTACCGTTTTTGAGAGGCCTCTGTTTTTCCTGTATTTCAGCTATGCCGTCAAAGGAGATATTCAGAGAGTCAAAATATTTTACAATAAATTCCTTCTGATAATCTTCGAGAACACCGTTTGTTGACATAGAGATTTTACATGGTAAATCTTTATTTTTTGCGTATTCTGCAGTTCTTTTGAGTGTTTCCCAGTTCATCGTAGGTTCTCCTCCTCCGTGAAAAGAAATAGAAAAGTTCATACTCTTTTTTTCCGAGGCATTCCGGTAAATATAATCAATAACTGTTCTGGCAACAGAAAAAGACATATTCAGATTTTTCCCTTCTCCTCCTCTGGCATAACAGTAAGTACATTTCATGTTGCAGTTGCCTGTCATTAAAAGAGCTGTTTTCACAGGTTTATATTCATTTATGGAAGAACCCGGAACATCCGGATCGTCTCTCCAGAAGTTTATAGAATCAAGAAATTTTTCCGTATCATTGTGATAATGACGGCATTTGCCGGCAATTTTTTCCTTCAGATAAAGAGCCATTTTCTTATTTGCAATAAAAGCTATCTGCAGAAGAGGTCTGTAAATGATAAATTCCTTTTTAAAGGGAATGATATATAGTTCCATTATTATGTCCTGTGTGATGCGTTATAATCGTGACGCGTGATATATGATGGGCGTTTATTCAAACGCCCCTACCGGTCACTCTTCACTCTTTACGACTCACGACTCACGACTCACGATTCTCATATAAACATGTCATCAAAATCCATCTCAGTGTAATTTCTTTCTTTACGAGACAGAGAAAACCTTCTGTTTCATTATTTTCTGTTAAGGAGCATATTTCAGGACATTCTCCCGAACAGTGATATATATTTATACATGTATTGCATTTCTCCGGTAATGGTTTATGTCTGTAAAAATCGATTAATTCATTATTTATCCTGATTTTTCCGTGATAAAAATTACCTGTAATCAATTCAGGTCTTACAGAAGTATCTGTGCAGAAAAAACAGCCGCTTATCCCGTTACCGGGTATTAAATGGAGCACATTACGAAACATGCTGCAGTAGCTTCTGTGCAGTTCATTGAGTCTTACTCCTCCGTATGTAAGATTACATCCCAGTTTTTCAGCTTTTTTCTGAGCAGATATAAAATGTTCTGCAAAGAGTGAAGCATCTTCCTTTTTAAAAGGTGCTCTGTCTCTATTCCATACTTCATAGACAGGCTCAAATCTCATGTTATGAACAGAGAGTTTTTCATAGAGATATGCTGCTATATGAGACTGATATGTAACTGTTTCAGGTGTGATTGTAGCGCGAACCGACATTGATACTCCCTTGCTGTTAATAATTTCTGCCGTCCTTTCCACATACGGAGATGAAGGTTCTCCGTTTTTTAGAGGTCTCTGCCTGTCCTGAATGAAAGGAGGGCCGTCACAGGACATGGCTATATGATTGAAGTGATCGCAGATCCATAGTACATGTTCTTCTTCCATTACACCGTTTGTGACGATAGTTCCGTGCCATGGCACATTAAATTCTTCTGCCATCTTTCTGGTAATATGTTCGAATATCACTACCTGTTCCCATTGAACAGACGGTTCGCCTCCGCCGTGGAGAACAAAAAGGAAAGGGTGTTTTTTCTCTCTGCATATATTTAATACGTATTCTGCTGCACCAATTACAGCTTTTTCATCGATAGAACAGGAACTTTTGCTTACTTTACCTGTGTAACAGTAAGAACATTTAAGATTGCATCTGTCTGACAGATAAAGAGTAAGACATACAGGTTCAAATGTTGAATTCACTGTCTTTTCCCATGTTTTCTGAACTTTTAAAGCACATTCCGTCAGATTACGTGCAAGATTTTTTACTTTTTCAGAAACATTATTTTGGGAAGATGCAAAAAAGTCTTTCAATGCTTCTTCGTCAGAAGGAGAAACACGGCATATATAACCGGGAATATATAATATATTATATCCTTCTATAAGAAAGACAGGTAAATCTTTATGGATTTTAGTAATACGACCCATTTACGCGTCACCCGTCACGCGTCACGCGTCACGCGCAATGGCATTAAGATAAGAAAATGACGTTTTATTTCCCCCCCTTGAGGGAGGGACTAATTACCGCTCCAGGTAAATTAGTAACCATTTTATCAGCTTCTGCCTGACAGGCTCTTACGAAGAAAAATAATTTGCCTTATATAATTTGTTTTACAGACAATAAATGAACCCTTATTTGATTTTTAATACTATATAAAAAACGAATTTTTCTTCTCCAGAGCCTGCCAGGCAGAAGCTTTTTACGAATACCCTTTTACCTGTTACGGTACTAAGGGAGGGTGTCTTTCAGATGATAAGTATAGCCATAAAAAACACCCTCTCCTTAATCCTCTCCCTCGATGGAGAGGAAACAAGAAACAAATTCCTTACGTAGGAATAGAACGAATCCTTAACTTAATGACATTGCGCGTCACTCATCACGATTCCTTAATTGGGATAATAATAGGTAGTATAATAAGTATAGGTATAAGTATAGGTATAAGTATAAGTATCTGTATAAGTTTTAGTATCTTTGTAAGTTTTTAGCCATTCTTCATAGGAAACACAGTTACAGGAAGCTCTATCTATAAAGCTCATGTCATAGGAAACACAGGCACAGGATGCTGCAATACTTCCGGGTACACAGTTACAGATACATATGGCTCCTGCCGGTATGATTATCCAGTATGGGATGGTATAAACTAACCATTCCCCTGTAACAGTCTGAATCTTATACTGTATTCCTTTCACCGTATGAGAACATATTTTAAGATCCAGGAGAGATGTTTTATATTTACCTTCAGGTAAATTCCATATGATAATTGTATTATCTGTGCTTCCCGATGCAAAGTTTTTACCGTCAGGAGTTATTGCCAGTGAAGTAACCCAGTCATTGTGACCTTCCAGGGTTTTTATGAGGGTTCCTCTGGGGAAAGACCATATTTTTATTGTTTTATCTCTGCTTCCTGAAATGAGTTGTTTCCCGTCAGGACTTATTACAAGGGAAGTAACCCATCCGGTATGTTTCGACAGGGTTTTTAGCAGGGCTCCGTCAGGTAAAGACCAGAGTTTTATAGTTTTATCGGCACTGGCTGAAGCGAGTATTTTTCCGTCGTTACTCAGAGCCAGAGCAGTAATCATTTCATTATGACCTGTAATGGTATTTAAGAGTTCTCCCGTAGACAGATCCCAGACTTTTATAGTTCTGTCTGTGCTGCCTGATATGAGAATTTTTCCGTCAGGAGTAATGGCAAGAGCGGTAACGGACAAAAGATGTCCGTCAAGGCCGCTTACAGTTTCTTCCATAAAATTCCATATCTTTATTGTATTATCCTTACAGCCTGCTATCAGTTTTGTGCCATCGGGAGAATATACAAGGGAACATGCAGGTGCTGACAGTCCTCCCAGTGTTTTTATCTGACCTTCTGACCAGATTTTTATAGTATTATCTTTAGCTGCCGAAACGAGTATGAGTCCTTCAGGGCTTATAGTAAGAGCAGTTATACCGTCTTTATGTTCTTCAAGGGCTTTGTAAAAAGCGCCGTCCGGCAGAGTCCATAATTTGAGACTGCAGTCATCACTTCCTGAGACAAGGGATTTGCCGTCAGGTGTAATAGCAAGAGCCCTTATAGCTTTGCTGTGAGACATGGCATCTTCATGAGTATTTCCTTTGCCGTCTGCTATACCGGAACAGATGAAAGCTCCTGCCGCAGCAGCAGTAGCTGTAAGGAAATCTCTTCTTGTAAGAACCCATTTTGACCCTTTCCGTTTAATGGCAAATATTTCCGGTTCCTCTTCTGACTGGATTTCATCAGGTTTTTCATCCTGTGATTTTTTTTCTTCCATAAAAATCATCGCCCTTCCGGTAAATGGTTTCTAATTTGATATCTTAAAGTATTGAGGCACGTATGTCAATATGTAATCGTGACGCGTTACGCGTTACGCGTGATGGCGTTTATTTAAACGCCCCTACCGTTCACTCTTCACTCTTCACTATTTGCCTCTCATACGTTTCATTGCTGCAGAAAGGCACCCGCCTCTGCATGTTTTCATTTTCATCCACTTACATGGTTCACATTTCCTGTAAATGCCTGTTATGTGGAACATGTGCAGTTCTTCATTAAATATTTCCTGACAGTCTATTGCCGTAACGGAATCATTGAGGGTTAAATTCCATCGTGACGCAAGGCCGTAACATGGCACAATGGAACCGTCAGGCATAATATCGGGCATGGGGCCGCAGTGAAGGCCCAGCGGCACAGGATGCAGATGGACTGTTTCAATAAAACCTTCCGGAAACATACATGGAACAAAACCACAGTCAAAATTTAATACTATTCTGTGTTCCATACACTCTTCGAAAAAATCTGCAACGGAAGAACCTGCTTTTTCATAATGTTTCGGATGGATATAAGTGTTCTCATGGTCGAGACATGGATGGGCCAGGCCCAGTCTTATATTTCTGCCGAGATTATATTCCTCTATCAGATCTATAATAAAAGAAGGCCTCCGCAGGGGATTATGTATATTAAAACATGGCGTAATTTTTTCCGATAGTTCCTTAAAGGTCTGTATCTGTTTTTCTTCTTCTTCAACCTGTTGTTCTTCAGGCGAGTTTATATTAACAATAACAGTCAATTCTTCGGCAGTTAAAGTTTTTAAATATGACAGAAGTTTCTTCTCTATAAGACCATTGGAAAATATAATAACTTTAAAGTTTTCTTCCAGAGATTTTTCAATAAACCATGTCAGGTCAGGATGAAGAGACGGTTCTCCTCCCAGGAGTTTTACAAGTTTTATGGCAGATCTTTTCAGAAAATCAAGAGACATAAGAAAGGTTTTACGGGACATAAATTGTTCTTGAGAGATTTTTTTCTTTCTTATAGATTCTGCAAAACAATAGGAACATTTACGGTTACAGAGCAGTGTAACAGATAT
>CALARM010001117.1 GCA_937888925.1 uncultured Synergistia bacterium
TTTCTTTAAATGGATGAATACGCCATCTATGTAATAGTGCAGATTATTGCCAGTATCTGGCTGGTTAAAATAATACACATGAGAGTTTTTCAGGAGGTATTTTATGTCTGTAAAATATGTTATATTATTTATACTATTAATATTATCAGCAGGTATATATACAGTTTCAGGACAGGCTGAAATGGCAGTTGCTTCAGAAACACCATTTTTAACTTCATTTCCTTCTATTACTCCTTCCCCTTTAGATAATGCTTCTGTTCCGCCTGAAGCCAGTAAAATTCCTTCTCTTCCTTCTCTTACCCCCGTAACAGATAAAACTTCTGTACCGGAAGGTAATCCTGCTCCGCCTGAAGCCAGTAAAATTTCTTCTTTCCCTTCTCTTACTCCCGTAATAGATAAAATTTCTGTACCGGAAGCCAGTCCTGCTGCAGTTGTACCTGCTGGTAATTCATTGCCTTCTGCCACTCCTGAATCTGTATCAGTTACGGATGTGAAAAGCACTGTGTACAAAAAGAAAAATGTTCCTGTTATTCTTTATGAAAAAGAGCTTTTTTCTGTAAATACAGCTATGGGGCCTTATTCTCCTGAGGAAAGAGTGAGTATTATATTAAATAGATTGCAAAAAATTTCAGATGACAGGTCTTTCAATCCGGAAGAGATTAAAGTAGAGATAAAGGACGGTTATCCCTGTATTATATATAAAGATATAGTAATAATGACTCTGAGCCAGGAAGACAGGAAATATGAAGGCCTTTCTGACAGAGAAGTAGCAGATAAATATGCTCAGAAAATAAGAAATACTCTGAAAAGTTACAAAGAAGAACGCAGCTTTAAGACTATTATTTACGGTATTATTTATTCCCTTATTACAACACTGATTTTTGCATTCCTTTTAATAATTCTGGATAGATTACTTGCTTTAATATATAAAAAGATTAATTCCTGGCATGGAAGCCGTATTTCTGATATTAAGATACAGAATCTCGTACTTCTTTCAGGAGATAAAATTGCAGGGTTTATTATAAAATCGGTAAAAATAATTGCTTTTACGGTAAGATTTATAATTTGCTATATATATCTTTCTCTTGTCTTCAGCTTTTTTGTCTGGACAAAGGATCTGGGGAAAAAACTATTGACCTATGTTCTTTCGGGAATTTACATTATATGGATAAAATTTTTATTTTATCTTCCTCATCTGTTTTTCATTCTTGTTGTAGCCTTTATTACCTATTATATAATCAGATTTGTCAGATTTATCTTTTTAGAGTTGGAAAAAGGTACTGTGGAATTTCCGGGTTTTTATAGGGAATGGGCACAGCCTACTTATATGATTGTTCGTTTTCTTATTATTGCCCTCTCATTGATTATAATATTTCCCTATCTCCCCGGATATGCTTCACCTGCTTTTAAAGGTATATCCCTTTTCCTTGGCATCCTCTTTTCTCTCGGCTCCACTGCAGTCGTGTCCAATATGGTGGCAGGCATTATTCTTATATACATGAATGCATTCAGGGTTGGAGACAGAGTAAAAATAGGAGATGTTACGGGAGATATAATAGAGAAAACCATTTTTTTAACCCGTATCAGGACGATAAAAAATGTGGATATTACCATGCCCAATGCCATGATACTGGGAAGCCATATTACAAATTACAGCACTGCTTCTCAGGAACCGGGGCTAATACTTCATACAACAGTTACGATAGGTTATGATGTTCCCTGGAAAGATGTGCATAAACTCCTTATAGAAGCAGCTCTTGCAACAGAAGATATTTTAAAAGAACCTGCACCGTTTGTGTTACAGACCAGCCTCGATGATTTTTACGTAAGCTATCAGTTGAATGCCTATACAAATAAACCTAACAGTATGGCCAGAATTTACTCGGAGATTCATCAGAATATTCAGGATAAGTTCAATCAAGGAGGAGTGGAAATCATGTCTCCTCATTACAGAGCCATGAGAGACGGCAACCAGACTACTGTTCCTGCCAGTTATCTTCCTGAGAACTACAATCCTCCTTCCTTTAAGATTTTTCACGAGGGAAAACCTTCTTCGCAGAAGGATGAAAAAAAATGCTTATAGGAGCCAGTCTATTATGGAATTTGATATTTTCCTCTTTATATGTTATAATAAAATTAGTTTTTATAAAAACTATATCTATGAATACTAAATATATTCAGTGGTGAAATAAATGGCTATTTTAAATAATCTACTGGCAAAATTAGGCAGTGTTGTATTTTATAAATTTATGGGTACTGATTTATTTCGTCTGGTTCTGGCTATAGTGATTTTTACAATTATTATGCTTCTCAGAGGTATTTTTAGAAAATTTTTTATTAAAATACTGAATAAAGTAACAGTTAAAATGATTGTTTCTATGGATGATATTATTAAAGAACTGAAAACTCCTCTGGAAGTATTATTTATCGGTCTGGCAGTATGGATAGGTTTCTATATTCTCGGACTGGAAAAGGTTTTTGATGCTGTAACCAGGATTGAGAGAATCTTTATCATATTTATAATTACCTGGGGAATATACAGATCTTTAAATCTTGTCATATGCCTCCTGAAGAAATTAACCGAAGAGACGGAAACAAAGCTGGATAATTATCTCGTCGTATTTGCCGGAAATACGGTGAAAACCATTGTGATGATAGTAGGACTTGTTATGGTACTTCAGGAACTTGGTTATAATGTAACGAGTATTATTGCAGGTCTCGGAATAGGTGGTCTCGCTTTCGCTCTTGCCAGCAAGGATTTTGTTGCCAATATATTCGGATTTTTTACCATATTTATGGATAAACCTTTTACAGTAGGAGACTGGATATCCACTCCCGATGTGGAAGGAACTGTTGAAGATATATGGCTTCGCTGTACCAAAGTAAGAACCTTTGAGCAGGCACTTGTAACCATTCCAAATTCTGTTCTTGCAGCGAAACCCATTGTTAACAGATCGATAATGAGAAAGAGGCTAATTACTTTTAAGCTGGGAATTACCTATTCCAGTAAAGCAGGGCAGATTGAGGAACTATGCAGAATGCTCAGGAAAATGCTGGGCAATCACCCTGATATAAATAAAGAAATAATCTATGTCTATTTTACGGAATTTGCCGATAGCTCTTACAATTTATTTCTTTATTTCTTTACAAATACCACTTTATGGAAAGAATATTTAGATGTTCAGCAAGACATAAATCTCAAAATTATGAAGATTTTAGAAGAACTTGATATAGAAGTTGCCTTTCCGTCCAGGAGTATTTATATAGAAAATCTTCCTTTAGACGTTAAGACTTTGTATAAAACCGGCAATACGTAATGAAAATTTTATCATACTATACTTTCATATTTTTTAAATAAAAATTTATCTTAAAATATATTATAACAACTATGTTAACAATCAAAGAATCTAAAGAAATAAACAATCAATCTAATAATTTGTTCCGGAACAGGAATAGAATTTTGAAAGTTGACTTGAATATGGAACTTTTGAAAAATACTCTGTACTACAACTTTCCTGAGAGCCTGACTGACTCGTTTAAAACTGAAAATAGAGTAATTATGAGAAGAATAGAGCCATTTAGCATAAAGCTCTTGCAATATGCCCATTTCCCAGAGAGAAAAACTGATTATAGAAAGAGCAATAAACCTTTTTATTGCCATAGTATTAATCATATTATGTTATAATATTTTTGAGAAAATTTTTTATTATAAGGGAGGTATTTAAAATGAGAGAAACTCTTACTGTTACTGATAACAGGACTGGAAAAACATATGAACTGCCTCTGGTACAAAACAGTGCCGTAAATGCCATTGATCTCAGGAAAATTAAAATAAACGATGGTGATTTTGGCCTTTTGAGTTACGACCCTGCTCTGTTAAATACTGCTACATGCAAAAGCTCGATTACCTTTATAGACGGGCAGAATAGTATACTTAAATACAGAGGTTACCCTATAGAACAACTGGCAGAGAAGAGCAGTTTTCTTGAAGTATGCTATCTTCTTATCTATGGAGATTTGCCATCAGGGACACAGTTTGAAGAATTTGAAAAAAGGATTTTGACTCACACCTATGTACATGAAAATATTAAAAAATTCATGGATGGTTTTCATTATGATGCCCATCCTATGGGGATACTAGTAGCTACCATATCGGCACTTTCATGTTTCTGGGGCGAGTCGAAAAACGTAAAAGATCCGGAACAGAATGAAAGGTCTGTTCTCCGCCTCATTGCAAAGGCTCCGACTCTGGCTGCCTTCGCATACAGGCACAGAATGGGTATGCCTTATATATATCCCAGGAATGATTACGGTTATGTGAAAAATTTCTTTCATATGATGTTTAACATGCCTGACGAGGAATGTAAGGTTCATCCTGTATTGATTAAAGCTCTTGATAAACTCTTTATACTTCATGCAGATCATGAACAGAACTGCAGTACAAACGCTATGAGAAGTGTTGGCAGTTCACACTGTGATCCTTTCACTGCAGTGGCAGCTGCAGTGGCAGCTCTTTACGGGCCTCTCCACGGCGGCGCAAATGAAGCGGTATTAAAGATGCTTGCTCAGATAGGTTCAAAGGATAAAGTGCCTGAATTTATAAAAAAAGTGAAAGCAAAAGAAGCTATGTTGATGGGGTTTGGCCACAGGGTATATAAGTCTTATGACCCGCGAGCTGCTATAGTAAAGAAACTTGCTTATGAGGTTTTTGAAGTAACAGGTATGAATCCTTTTCTTGAACTTGCACTTGAAGTAGAGCGTATTGCTCTGGAAGATGAGTATTTTGTAAAGAGAGGTCTTTACCCAAATGTAGATTTCTATACAGGACTTATATATCAGAGCATGAAGTTTCCTTCTGATATATTCACCGTTCTTTTTGCCATAGGACGTATCCCGGGATGGTGCTCTCAGTGGCTTGAAATGTTCGGTGACCCAACCCAGAAAATAGTCAGGCCAAGACAGCTTTATACGGGGCATAACCATAGAGATTACGTTCCTCTTGAAGAGAGATGATTTGTAATATCCAGATAATGCTCTGGTTTTCTTACAGGAAATTTTCCGATGTAAGAGAATGATTTCTGAATTATCTGGTAACTATACTTTTGCAGAATTTTTAAAAACCGTTGTTTTGTAAGGGCATCCCTCGCGGATGCCCTGCAAGGTAGAATAAGGCTTTGTTTAAAAAGTGCAAAAGTATAGTGGTAATTTTATATAAATTATGTTATATTCTTTATTATTGTAGTTATAGTTTATAATTTAAGGGTATAGGAATTTTCATTTTTAATGCCGTAAAATAAGGCTTTAGGTGAAAATTAAGTAGAAGCTAATTTATCTAAATAATTTAAATGTACAGGGATTTATATGAGAAGCGTAACGCGTAGCTCGTAACGCATGACGGGAGGAACAATTTTTCATCCTTCGTTGTGACCAATCGGTCATGGCAGTTTTCATTTTTAGTAGTTTTAAATAAATATTTATATAAAAACTATCCGGAGGTATTACTATGAAACCTTTAAATATTCTGGTTTTTAGAGATAATGCTGTAGATGTTGAAAAACTCCGGCAAATGCTTTCAGAAGATTACGAAGAACCTTTCTGTCTGAAAATTGCTGATAATATCAATGAAGGTATACAAATTATATCTCAGGGCGAAATTGATATAATACTTATGGAGCTTACACTATCAAAACCACTGGAACTTGAGAAGTTTAAGAAAATATATAATACCAATCAGAATATACCTGTAGTCATTCTGACGGGATTGTACGATAAAAATACTGCCATAAAGGCTCTAAGTATAGGAGCACAGGATTATTTGCCTCCGCAAAATCTGAACAGTGAATTATTATCCCGTACTATAAGATATGCTCTGGAAAGAAATAAAATTCGGATTCAACTCAGGGAAGCACTGGATAATATAAAAATTTTGAAAGGTCTTTTGCCAATCTGTGTAAAATGTAAGAAAATACATAATGATGAAGGATACTGGCAGAGAATAGAAGCTTATTTTGAACAGAGATCTGAACTGGAGTTCTCACAGTGCCTCTGTTCCGACTGTCTCAGAGAAGCTCAAAAAAAATGATCGGGAAAGAAATATCTAACAGGCATGATCGGAGCGGTCATAACCAGATATAAAAATTAATAAATATTGAAGCATAAGACTTCATTATTTTCATATAAACTTAATATTGAAAGGTTGATTTATGGAAAATAAATATATAGAAGAAATAAGAAATTTATTTTTAAAGGTTTATCATAAATTTTCATGTCAGACTCAGATATTGAAAAAAAATTATGGTATTACCATCCATCAGGCAAATATTATACTTCTTTTGAATAATAAAGATTATATATCTATGACGGAATTGAGTGAAAGAGTTCATCTCAATAAAAGCACCGTATCAGGTATAGTATTTCGTATGTTTAAAAAAAGATGGGTCAATGTTGAAAGATTTGAAAATGACAGGAGAAGATTGAAGATCACTCTTACCGAAGAAGGAAAAGGTCTTGCACAGTGGCTGGAAGTATCACAGGTATGGAATATATTCACTCCTATCAGTAAACTTGAAGAAAAGAAAATAGAGGAACTTCTTGCTTCATTGAAAGAACTTGTAGGTTATCTGGACTGGTCACACCCTTCTTCAGAAGAGGTTTTGCTTACAATTGAAGAGCATGGACAGGCTTTTTTTGAAAAGGACATAAAAGATAATGTTTAGGATTCGCCGTATTTATGATAATACTATTCCTTCCAACAGAGAAGCTATAAGTCAGGTTCAGCATATATTAAAGACCCAGTTCCATGAACTTTCGGAACAGGAGATAGAAAAATTACCGGAACTCCTGAGCAATCCTCTGAAATATCGTTTTCGTTCCATACTTTTTGTTCTTGAAAATAATAAATTTCAGGTACAGGGTTTTGCTCTTCTCTGTCATGCTCCTTTTTTAAATTTCTGTTATCTTGATTATATTTCTGCTGCAAAGGAAATGACAGGTCGAGGCATAGGTGGTGCTCTTTACAACAGGGTAAGGGAAGAAGCAATGGCTTTAAAGACCTGTGGTATTTTTTTTGAATGTCTTCCTGACGATAGTCTCCTCTGTCCCGACACTGAGATATGTAAACAGAATGCTACACGACTTCGTTTCTATGAGAAATACGGAGCAAGACCTGTTATTAATACCCTCTATGAAACTCCAGTCAGCACCGATAGCATAAATCCTCCTTATCTTGTTTACGATTCTCTCGGACAGGATATGAAACTGTCATGTAAAACAGCCCGTTCCATAGTCAGAGCTATTCTTGAAAGAAAATACGGGCATCTGTGTTCTACTGCTTACATTGACATGGTAGTAGAGTCTTTTAAAGATGATCCGGTAAAACTCAGAGATGCAAAATATGTAAAAAAAGATGTATCTGTAATTGTGAAAGATCTGGTGCCTCAGGATAAGCTTATTCCTCTTATAGTGAATGAAACTCATGATATTCACCATGTAAGAGAAAGGGGGTATGTTGAAGCACCTGTAAGAATAAATTCTATTTTGAAAGAAATTGAAAAGACCTGTTTTTTTAAGAGGTTTCCTCCCCGTCATTTTTCTGAGAAACATATAGTGGCAGTTCATGACGAACATTTCTTTAATTATTTTAAAAAGGTATGCTCTGATCTTAAACCCGGCAAGTCTATATATCCCTATGTTTTCCCTATAAGAAATGCTGCCAGGCCGCCGAAAGAATTATCTGTCAGAGCCGGTTATTACTGTATAGATACCTTTACTCCTTTAAACAATAATGCTTTTCTTGCTGCCAAAAAAGCTGTAGATTGTGCTCTTACCTGTGCCGATAAAATACTGGAAGGTTCCCGTATTGCCTATGCCCTTGTAAGACCTCCAGGCCATCATGCAGAAAAACGTGCATTCGGAGGTTTCTGTTATTTCAATTCTTCTTCTATTGCTGCCAATTATCTGAGTAAATACGGTAAAGTTGCCATACTGGATATTGATTATCATCATGGAAATGGTCATCAGAATATATTCTATGAACGTTCAGATGTTCTTACCATATCCATTCACGGCCATCCCCGTTTTGCCTACCCTTATTTCAGTGGTTTTGAAGAGGAGAAAGGAACAGGCAGGGGAGAGGGATTTAATATAAATGTTCCTCTTCCTGAAACAGTGGATGGAGCCCGTTATAGAGAAGCTCTTATTCCTGTGTTGAAAAAAATCAGAAATTTTCAGCCCCAGTTCCTTGTAATTTCTCTTGGACTTGATACGTCCAGAGGTGATCCTACCGGTACATGGCTTCTTAATTACAGAGATTTTGAAGCAAATGGTCATATGATTGGTTCCCTGAATATTCCTGTTCTTGTAGTTCAGGAAGGAGGATATAACAATAGAGTAATAGGTACAAATGCCAGTCATTTCTTTACAGGTCTCTGGAAAGCATGTTACTCCCAGTAATTTTTTTATCAGGTGATAATAAATGAGTTTGTTTGGCCTTCATATACAAATGAAACCTGAGAGACGTCAGGAAATATATGATAATATAGTCGATATTTCCGCTCCTACCGTTACATTTTATGTAATGGTAGCCCTTTCAACTACAATAGCCGCTTACGGGCTTCTTGCAAACAGCACTGCTGTAGTAATCGGAGCCATGCTTGTAGCACCTCTTATGGGTGCAATTTTCGGAATGGCTCTCGGAGTTTCTTCAAATGATCAGCTTCTTCTGTGGAAATCTACTGTAGCTGCAGTTCTGGGGGCTCTTCTCGCCATATTACTCGGTGCCATTATCGGCTCATTACCTCTCAGAATGCCATTCGGAACGGAAATTTTCGCGAGGACAAAACCTACCATTTATGATCTGATTATAGCACTTGCTTCCGGCCTTGCAGGAGCCTATGCCCTGGTAAATGAAAAAGTAAGCCCTGCCCTTCCGGGAGTGGCTATTGCTACAGCTCTTGTACCTCCTCTTACCACATGCGGACTCTGTCTTTCAATAGCACGGTGGGATCTTGCTTTCGGAGCATTTTTACTTTTCCTTGCCAATTTCCTTGCCATTGAGATTGCTGCCGCTATTATATTCAATCTTTTTGATTTAACATCATTAAAGTCGCCCGGTAAAAGAGGTATAATAAATTTTCTGAAAAATTTCTGGCTGAAAATAATTATTTTAATTTTTGTAGCACTCTTTATGACAGAAACTCTGAGAGGACTTATTTTAGAACAGAGGTATGAAAAACATGTAAGGTCTGTTCTGCAGAATAATATTGACTCTGTAATAGGGGCAAGATTGTCAGATGTGAATATTGAAAAGAACGGTGATGGCCGGGTAGAAGTTATGGCAACAGTACTGACTCATTATGAATTTACACCTTCCCAGGTTGATGATATAGAAGAAGACCTTAAAAAAGATGTGGATAGTCGTATAAAACTTATAATTCGTTCTCTTATTTCCAAGGATTCAGACAGAAACGGCCCCGTATTTATAAGTGAAGAAGAGATTAAACGTAACAGAGAAGAACTTCTTCGTAAAGAAGAAGAAATAAAAAAACATCGGCAGGCACAGGAAGAAGCAAAATTCCTTCAGAATATAGCCGGAATTATAAGTAAAGATCTCCATGATATATCCGGCGCACAGATAACAGATATAGTCAGAGGTAAACATAAAGATGATCTTTTGATACTGGTAACAGTCCAGACTCCTGAAGTCATCAGACCTGAGCTTATAGCTTCCATAGACGAACATATTCAGAAAGAAACGGGTAAAGAGATTTATCTTGTAATAAGATCAATCATTACACTTGACGCAGATTCTGAGAAATTTGTCTATGAGAAAGAAGATGAAGTAAAACCGCAGCATGTAATTTTATGGGAAAAAAGATTGGAAAGAGGTCTGAAAAGCCAGTTGATACAGATTAAAGGAGTAAGCCTTGTTGAATTTCATTATATAAAAGAAAATAAGAAAATAAATGTTTTTGCCATAGCGAGAACACCTGTTAATATAAAACCTGAACAGGTAAAAAAGATAGAGCGGAATCTCCGTAAATATATATCACCTCAGATTAACCTTGTTGTGAGATCTGTTGTCGGTACCGATACAGGTTCGGCAGGTTATATTCCTTATTATGACGGGGGTAAATTTTCCACTGAGAAAAAAACGTCAAAATAATTTACTGACCTGAACATAAGCGTGCAATGAAAGTGTTCCTCCCGTCACGCGTTACAAGAGCATATATGTATTATTTATGCTTAACTCAGTAAATAATTTATATGGAAAGATATTTTTTATATTCTCTTCCTGTAACCAGAGTTCTGTGCTCTTCCCATTCTGCTAATTTTAAATACATATAGTGTTCAAAAATCTCTTTTCCCAGGGATTTTTGCATAAAATCACTTTGTTCTGCTTCTACAAGTGCTTCAAACATACTTTTGGGAAGAAAATGCCTGTCAATTACTTTGATAGATTTGTTTTTTCTATAGGTGCTGCCTGTATCAGGTTTCCCGCAATCAAGTTTTTCTCTGATACCCTGTAAACCCATTTCTATAAAAGTTGCTATTTGAAGATAAACATTACCTGCCGGGTCAGGGTTTCTTAACTCAATTCTCATATTATCAGGCCTGCTGAAATAAGGAACTCTTATCATAGAACTTCTGTTTTTTATACCCCATCCGATTGTAATTGGCGCCTCTTTTTCAACAATATAGGCCTTGTACGAGTTATAGATTGAAGCCATAATGATAGATGTTTCCCTTGCATATTTCATTATTCCTCCTATAAACTGTCTTGCCACTTCACTGAGATTATATGGTGCATCGGCACTGTAAAACATGTTTTCTCCGTCCATATTCTGCATGGATAGATGTATATGAAAAGCACTTCTGTTCTGTTCGTCAAAAGGCTTTGGCATAAAGGTAGCATGATAGCCATGTTCTTTTGAAACTTTTCTGGTTATATAATTAAAGAGCAGTGTCCTGTCTGCAGCTTTTAATGGTTTCTCGGGACAGAGGTTAATCTCATGCTGCGAAGGAGTAACTTCATGATGAGCTTTTTCAAATTTAACACCGCAACCGGTTAATACATTAACAATATTTTTTCTTACATCACTGCCTTTATCAGACGGATCTGCATTGAAATAACCTACCCTGTCCGTATAAATATTGCCGTTAAAATCTTCACTGTTAAATAAAAAAAATTCATATTCGGGGCCTACAAGAAATTTTAAGCCAAATTCCGATTTACCTTTTTTAATAACCTTTTCAAGCACATATCTCGGATCTGATTTTGCCCTGGAACCGTTCTTGTTATAGATTTTTCCTATCAAGAAACCGATTCTTTCATTTTTAAATTTTATAATTTTAAAGCTGCTTTTAACGGGAAATATTAAGCGATCACTGTCATCGACTCTGCTTATACCGGCAATAGAACTGCCGTCAAAACCAATTCCGTTTTTAATATATTCTTCTATAT
>CALARM010001118.1 GCA_937888925.1 uncultured Synergistia bacterium
TTACAGACAATCATAGAGAGTGACATCATATTTGTTATTAAAGACGGAACTATTAAAGAAAAGGGAAACCATAAAGAATTGCTGGATCTAAAAGGAACTTACTGGCATTTATACAACATACAGGCAGGAGCGGGAAACAGTGAACAGTTACCGGTGAACAGTGAAGAGTGACCGGTTATATACCATTCACTTTTCAATACTCACTGATTAAAGAGGTGAAAAATTACGCGTTACACGGCAAGATTTTATACATCACGAATAATGACCGGCATATTCGATACAGATGAATTCAAAAAAAATATATTATGGCTCTATAAATTTTATATTCCTCTGAAAAAAAGATTGCTTATTATAGTATTGCTATCAATACTGGTTGCAATTGTATCTGCAGCAATACCATATACCTTTATAACAATAATTGACAGTATGCAGAAAACCCTGTCGATGAAATCCATAATTCATTCTATAATTATATTATGTTCTCTGAGTATTGTAATGTTTTTCCTGTCAGCTTTAAATGCCAACAATCGTGCTCTTACCAATCTTGAACTGGAATGGCAATACAGACAGAAAACCTTTGAGAGAATTATAAAACTGGATCAGTCTTTTTATGCAAAGTTCAGAACAGGTGATATACTTACCCGTCTTACAGATGACGTAGGAAGTAAACTGAGCTGGTTTGCCTGTTCAGGTGTATTCCGTTCCCTAGAATCCATGTTAAGAATAATCTGTGCCATTATAGCAATGTGTATGATAAACCCCTGGCTTGCTATAGTTACTTTCATACCATTGCCTTTACAGATAATCATTTTCACTAAAACCAGAGAATCACTGACCAGAAGATTTAAAGAACTTCAAAAAAGAATCTCAGTAGTAAATGAGACAATAGAAACATGTTTCTCAGGTATTCGTATCGTCCAGGCCTATTGTAAGGAACAGAAACAGGCGGAAAAATTTGCTTCTGTAGCAGATAAAAGAGTCGAAGCAGAAATAAGTGCGGAAAAAGGTCATATCCTGGTACATTCCCTGTATCACCATTTCTGGCAGTTTGCACAGGTTCTTGTAATTCTTACAGGAGGATGGCTTGTTATAAACGGGAAACTTACTATCGGAGAATTCGTAGCATTTGATTATTATATAGGACATCTGATGTGGCCTATGTTTGATATAAGCAATCTTCTGGTAGGATACAGGAGGGCTGCAGTATCAATTAAAAGGATAAGAGAACTTGAAGAATATATATGTAATATCAAATCACCGGAAGTGCCGGAATTACCAGAAAGCAATATGGGAAGAATTATTTTCAATAATGTCACCTTATATAAAGATAAAACATGTGTTTTAAATAATATATCTTTTGACACAGAGTCTAATAGAATGATTGCTATAGTCGGGGAAGTAGGAAGCGGTAAATCATCACTCCTTGAACTTATATGCAGACTTGTAGACCCTCCTGAAGGTGATATAAGCCTTGATGATATACCGCTGAAAAAATGGGATTTATCAAAACTGAGAAAAAAAATCGGATATGTATCTCAAGAACCTCTATTATTTACCGATACTGTAAGTAATAATATAAAATTCGGGAGAGACTGGATAGATGAAAATAATATATATTTATGTTCTGATATAGCCCGCCTTACAGAAGAAGTAAAGGAATTTACAAACGGGTTCGATACATCTATCGGTCTCAGGGGGATGACAGTATCGGGAGGTCAGAAGCAAAGGATAAGCATAGCAAGGGCTCTTGCAGGAACTCCGGAAATTTTAGTCCTTGACGATTCCACTGCTCATCTTGATGCAGAAACGGAAAAATCCCTCTGGGATAATATTTATAAAGTTTTACCTGAAATGAAGGTCTTTGTAGTTTCTCACAGGACTGCTACTCTGGAAAGAGCAGATATTATATTTGTATTGAGAGACGGTGAACTGGTTGAAAAAGGTAAACACAGTGAGTTGATAGGCAGAAAAGGTGAATACTACAGGATTTACTCTAAAGTGAAGGGTGAAGAGTGAAGAGTGAAGGGTGATGACAGAGAGTTACACAAAATTTATAAGATACTCGACTCTATCACATTTAACAAAAAAGCAATTAGCTTTTACTTACTAATTAAAGCTAACAGCTAATTGCTGAGTACCGAAACAGGTAAAAGGGTATCCCGTAAAAAGCTTCTGCCTGGCAGGCTCTGGAGAAGAAAAATTCGTTTTTTATAT
>CALARM010001119.1 GCA_937888925.1 uncultured Synergistia bacterium
AACAATTCAAAGGTATGGTAGAACCGAGAAGTGATATATATTCTCTTGGTGCAACTATGCATCATCTCATAACAGGTGTTATGCCTGCTCCTATGGCTTTTCAATTCGACCCTGTAACAAAATTCATTCCCGAACTGAGTAAAGACCTCGAAAAAATAATAGAAAAAGCTGTGCAGACAGACATTGATGCCAGGTATTCATCTGCCATGGAAATGATGGAAGATGTAAAGAAAATCCTTAATAAAGATAAAAAACAACCACCTGTAGAAATCACCGCCGCAAAAGTCCCATCGAGAGAAAAAATTCAGACGGAGAAAATTCAAATAAAGTCAGAAGAAATAAAGATTAGAGAAGAGCCTCCCAAAGAAGAAACAGTTCCTGTTGCGATTGAAAAGGAAAAAATATCAATAATCAAGAGAAGTGAAAAAACTAAAAAACTGGTTTCATCAATTATCCCCGGTGAGGAAAAACTGGATATACATCCGTCTTCATCTGAAATGATATTAATTCCAGCAGGATATTTCTGGATGGGTGCCCAGGAATGCGAATATGACAGTACAAAAAAAGGTAATTTTGAAATTAACCGCAAAGGACAGCACAGGGTTTACACTGAAGCATTTTATATAGATATTACTCCTGTTACCAATGAACAGTACAGAATTTTCGTAGAAGAAACAGGATATAACAGTGAAGGCGACTGGGAGAAATATTTCACTGACGGTAAAGAATGCCACCCTGTTGTAAATATTACATGGTATGATGCAGACACTTATGCCGGATGGGCTAAAAAGCGTCTTCCATCAGAGGCTGAGTGGGAAAAAGCTTCCCGTGGAGGAGATGGAAGAAAATGGCCATGGGGAAATCTATGGGATGAAAAAAAATTAAATTCCAGAGAAAGCAAACTGGGAAATACAACAGATGTAAAAAAATATCCAAGAGGAGACAGTATATATGGGATAATGGATACGGTAGGAAATGTATGGGAATGGACGTCTGACTGGTATTTTCCCTATCCCTATGAAGGCCCCTATATAAGTGTGGAAGGAGATAAAAAAGCCCTGAGAGGCGGCTCCTATAATGACCCGAAGGATAAATGTACATGTGATTCCCGTAACTGGGGTTTTCCTGAAAACAAAAGCGCTTTCCGCGGTTTCCGATGTGCAAAAGATGTTAATTGAAATATAAATCCCTGTCACTTTCTATAAAGAACAAAAACAGGAATACCTATCTCTACATGCTCATAAAGCCATCTTGCATTTTCCGGTGAAAGCCTTATACATCCATGAGATGCAGGCTGTCCGAGATAATCCAGATAATATGGATTTTCCCAGAGATCAAGGGCATGAATGCCATAACTTCCGCTCTGAGCTATTTCCAGCCAGTATGGCATTTGAGCATTGTACGCGACAGATACAGGACATGGTATTTTGGCATATACCATTGTATTCATCAAAGGAGTTGTACCACCTGCTCCGGTAGAACATGGAAATTCCCTGTGAAAAGAACCCCATAAATTATAAAAATGCAATCTCTGTGTGTCCAGTTCAATAATTATACATTTTTCACATTCAAATATGACAGACGGATAATATGTTGAAGCCATTACACTCTTAGAAGATAACAGAATTAATAATAAACACAAAAACAATAATTTTCTCATAAATCCATCCTTCGCTATAAAAATTATAATGAGTAGTGAGTTGAAACTTATTTCCACTCACGACTCACTACTCACTACTCACTATTTAAACAAAGTCATCATTTTATTTTTCTTTTTTAAAATATCTCCTTCAAGGATACTCAAATATTCTCTCACGCCTTTATCTAAAAGACCCTGTTTTATATAAGACCAGCCGAGAGCTTCTATTGCACATTCATTACCGGGATTTGATTTTTTAAGTTCTTCATAAAAACCTGTTACCTCTTTAAGATGTTCCGGTTTTTCTCTGACCATATTTTTATAACGTAAAATCTTTTCCTGAATGGGTGATAGTTGCTTTGTTACTTCTTTGCCTGTACCGGATAATTTATTTTTGAAATTCAGTACTATCTTTTTTGCTACCTCTTCAGACAGGTAATCTTTTGTAAGACCTTCAGGTATTTCTTCTTCATCAAATTGACTGATAAATTTATCTGTAATCTTTTTTATCGTATCTCCTTCTATTATTTCCTTTAATCTCTTCTCATCCATTTGCTGTATATTGAGTTCGACAAGTTCCTGAATTACTTCGTTTGCCAGTTCATCTATATATTCTTCTTCTGTAACTTCAACTTCTTCTATTTCCACTTCTTCTTCGACTTCTTCTTCGCTTCCTTCTTCGATTTCTTCTATTTCTTCTTTTTCCTCCGGTAATTGTTTTTCACCCTTATCCACATGAGTAGTTTCGACAACCTGCAGTTCATCTGAAAATTCTTTTTCTGCCTGTGCTTCTTCCGCACCTTCCAGTAAGTATGCGGCAATATCCTCCTGCAACGGAGGAGGATAACCACTGGCAACCTGTTTTATTGAATCTAAAATAACAGCCATTCCCGAGTCTTTTCTTAAATATCCTATAG
>CALARM010001120.1 GCA_937888925.1 uncultured Synergistia bacterium
ATAAAAAGCTTCTGCCTGGCAGGCTCTGGAGAAGAAAAATTAGTTTTTTATATGGTATTAAAAATCAAATAAGGGTTAATTTATTGTCTGTAAAACAAATTATATAAGGCAAATTATTTTTCTTCGTAAGAGCCTGTCAGGCAGAAGCTGATAAAATGGTTACTACTTTACCTGGTGCGGTAATAAGCTACGCTATAGTAAGGGCTTATTGGGGCTTTACCCACAGACTACAGCCCTAGTCTGGTAATGCTATTGTACCAAAAAAAGTTTGCTTTGGTCAATATTTCGAGGACTCCGCATTCATCTCCCTCTAAGCCTTCAGCTATAGAGGGAGTATTCTGCGGTCTTTCAGGATAAAATTTCAGGATATTAATTTTCTATAATAATAGTTTCCAGAGTGATAGAAGATTTTTTTCGTCTATTTTCAAGTTTCACATCGCTTCCAACACCTTCGGCTTTTGATACGACTACAGTCACTTTCTTATATTTCATGGCAGGTGTAACAGGAGGTGACACAGGATAGGTAGCTTCAATTACTGTAACTTCTATGATAAAACCATCGCTTGTTTTCGTTACTTCAGGATCAGGGTCATGTATGGGTATAAAAGCATAGCTCATTGACTTATAATATTCAATAGTTCTCTGTCCTATTATCATAGCCTGATTATAGGCAGTAGCTTTTTGTAAAGCTTCAAGCCCACTTGAAAGAGTTCCTACAATAGTAACTATAACAACGGATACTATTCCGATAGAAAAAAGTACCTCTGCAAAACCAAGTCCTCTGGATTTAAAATTCATGCCACGATAAAATTCTGAGTGCATAAGCTCCTCCTCCATATGTAAGCGGCGCAAGAACGGAATCATCAAATTTAATGCTTATTTTATCAGCTTCTGCTTTTATAATTCCTTTATCTTCACTGATCTGTTCTTCCGTATATCCATCTTCTTTGCTTTTACCGGCAGCAATGAGGGCACCTTCTATAATTAATTCTCCCCATTCCTTGCCTTTCCCGACAGTAGCATAAAAATCCCCGTTTGTATAAATAAGACCTTTGAACATGGTATTATGTCTTACATCAAGATTTATATCTCCCTGGGCATAAAGAGCTATATCATCAGAAGTGACACCTGCATCTATTACTCCTCCGTTAAGAGATATAGAACCTTTTGCATAAATATTTCCCTTTCCTTCCAGCAGTTTATCCCACGAATCCTTATCTTTATCAGGATCATCATCTATATTTACATTGCCGTAAATATATTTACTTGTAGCAGTATCCCAGTTCGCATCGGGAGCGTCTGCATAAAGACAAACACCTTTATTTACAAACTTGACCTGAGTACCTTTTATAATAAGATTTCCTGTTTTACCAGGTTCAGGAGCAGCAGTACCTTCAGGTGCCGCTACTTTAATATTCCTGGAAATCTCTATGGCATAATCATTAACTATTACCCCCGGAACAACCTCGGTCTTTTTACCCCAGTCGCCGTTATATGTAGCAGCAGGTGTAATAGAAGCGAAATCTTTTATATTTTCACTTTCTTCTTTATAATAATTAAGTATACTTCCTCTCATAATATAAGTACCGGAAGGAAGAGGAGTGGGATTAAATTTAACACCCTTTACAATATCTGCTACAGGTAGAGAAGGAACCTCCTGTTCAGGCTGATTTTCTTTTATATTTTCAGGGACAGGTCCCCATGGATGAGGAACCAATATACTGCTACATCCTGATACAACGGCATCTTCAGAGAGATTCAGACCCCACCAGTCTTTACCTGCCTGTTCGATTTTTATGGAAGGAACAGAAGGAGAATTTGCATCGGAATGTATGACAGGCGCAACAGCGCTGTTGATACTTGAAAAATTAAATTGATTGGTCTTTAATGAAATAGCCCCTCTGGAACCATTTTTCATTTTAGAACCTGACATAGTAAGGGTTAAAAACACCTCTACATGCCTTACAGTATTCCCTACTGCAGTAGTAACAATAATATCAGCCGTATGGGGAGGAACATCTCCGCGCCACCCGGGAACGGCGGTATCACCGTCAAGATTATTAACAGAATAAAGTTTTCTGGAAGTGCCGAATACAGAATCATTAGGGTTAAAAGTTATATAAAAACAACCTTTATTCTGAAAGCTGATTTTTGATTGCAAATTTGTATCAAGAGCGTTAAATTTATCAACATCCAGGCCTGTCACAGATATATCCTGATCACCGAAAGAATTGAAGAGATACTCATTAGCCATACCAGCCTTTCCCCATGTTCTGTCAATTTTTAATTTTATTATTGCCTCATTCACTGCCGCCTCACAGAGAGGCACAAGTGAAGCTCTCTCTACATCGGCAGTAGCCCTGTAAAGAGTCTGTGACGTGAGACTGATAAGACTGACCATTAGCATAAGAAGAAGGGCAGTCATCAACATAACAGTAAGAAGAGCAAACCCCTTCTGACTTTTATCCATAATATAAAACCTCCTTTACTTATTTCTTAACACTACTACACTTTCCAGTTCCAGCTTTTCATTACTGGGAGGACTTGTGGCAAGATCCGGTTTTAATGGTTTACCTGTTTTAACAAGTATATCGACAGACCCTCGAGAAAGATCTGCGGAAAAATTAAGATATGTTATATTCCTCGCTATAGTTCTTCGAGAAGAAATATAAGTAGACGATGCAGTAAGATAATAACCCATAGGATTGACCGGAGGGTGAGGCTTTTTCCAGTTGGCCTGAGTAGGAGGATAGGGGAAAGCAGATATTTTTATTGAAGGATAACTATTTTCTGCACAACAGTCAGCTAAATCAACAGTTTTACTGTATAGTACATAATAACCTGAAGGAACAATCTTTGGATCATCGTCAACATAAAATATTAAATATTGTTTCCAGTTCATTTCACCTGCTGCCTCTTTATAAGCAGTCATTCTTGTATTGGGATCATAGGCAGTCAAAAAAGA
This sequence comes from uncultured Synergistia bacterium, assembly GCA_937888925.1. The sequence continues at coordinate 2,966 of CALARM010001120.1, forward strand.
AATAGCATCATTGGGAGCAGGTGAACCTGATATAATATAATTCATAGTTTCTACACTGTTTATGGAACTGCCTCTTATTTCTCTTTCTATCCTTGATAATAAAACCTGGGCGCTTTCGTTAATTTCTATACCTTTTCTGGCTTTAACCCAGCTCCCTGAAGAAATGACAAATATATAAAACATAAGACCTGATATCATAGAAAATATAGTTAACGAAAGCATTATTTCAAGAAGGGTTGTACCTCTTATCATACTATTTCTTTGCCTGAACATATAATCTCCTATCTTAAATATTCTATAAAATTATAACACATGGTCAAGTTAAATGCAATTAATTTTTTATTTAATAAAATTTAACTTTTAGTCTAGCAAAATAACTGCTTACTTTATTGTTAACAGTTATAAATCTACGAAATCCATAAAATCGAATATGGAATTGCTATTTACACCTGTTAAATTTCCGGAAGAAATATCATATATCCCCAGAGGAGAAGATTTTATATAAGTATTTTCTCCCATTATATAAATTTTCCCATCAAAAAACATAGATTTATTTATATCAAATCCTATAAACTTCTGTGGTACAGATATATTTCCAATATTTTCATACTTTATATCGAAGATTATTATAGAACCCGGTTTACCGGTAAAAACATAAAGTTTTTCAGGTTCTTTCGGGTTCAATAACACAGCCACAGGATCACCGTTTACAGGTAATTCTTTCAGTGTATTACCTGACTTTAAATCAATAACAGCAATTTTATTTTTAGCAGAAAGACATACAAACACTTTATCTTTATTGCCTGCAACACATACCGGCTTTTGCCCTCTAAAGGTTAATACATTTCTGACGACAAAATTCACAGTATCAAAAATAATTACACTTTCATCTTTTTCACATGTTATAAAAAGCCTGTCTTTTGAAAGAGAAACAGATATTTGAGACGGCGACATATCAAGTTTTGCAGGACTTCTTCCTTCTTTAAAGTCTTCTATTCTGATAAAATAAAGATTTTGTTTGTTCTCATTAAATGCATAAATAAAATTTTCATCAGGAGAAATCATAATAAAGGAAATACCCTGAATTAGTTTCTTTTCCCTCAAAATATTTTTTTTGTTTATATCAATTTCATAAAGTACACTATTTGTCGGACTGTAACAGTAAAGGGTCTGATTTTTTTTAGAATAAGCCACAGGCCCGGCATTCTGCGGCAAAGTAATAAAATCTCTGAATTTATTATCACGAAGGTTTAATTCTGAAATAATCTTATTGGAGCCTGATGTAAGATAAAGGAACATACCTTTCCTGGGTAAATTATTGATATAATTGGAACCGACACTGATACAGTATGACAGTATTAAAATAAGAACTATAATTGATACTATTCCATAACCGGAAGCTATAAAAGGATTTTTCACCTTGAAATCAGTTATGATTTCTTCAACCTTTTCCTGAGATATGGCAGGAGGAGGTGG